>CAIQEX010000018.1 GCA_903870955.1 uncultured beta proteobacterium | reverse complement strand
TGCATGGCCTCACGAATCACGGCATTGGCAGCAGCCACCACAAACAACTGACCCGCGCTCTTGTCCTGACCATCGCCCAGACGCAACACGTCCAACGTCAGATCGTCAATGTGCATGTCCACCATATCGCGTATCTGGTAGCGGGCAGCGGAACGCAATTCTTCGGGAGGGACTGAGGGCGCTGCAATCTGCAGCAAGGTGGATTGCTCTGTGGGCAACATGACGACGGCACTATGGCGGGAGAGGCCCAAGTCTGCGACCCGATTGGCAAAGTCTTTCAGGTTGTCGTTGCCCTGTTGCTCTACACCCATGCGCTTGATGCTGAAACGCCCGCCTGTGTTGACTGCCTCAACATACGCCAAGGTCTTGCCGGACCAAGACACGATCAGTTGGTCATGTGAACGTTTGCGTTTCCAGGGCCACTGCATGTTCAGGCTAATCTCCAGGACTTACATGGACAAAGTTATTTATTTGGCAATGGGAGAGTAACGACCAACCCTTCGCACTGCTCCCATAATAATAGCTAATGGCGCGACGGAACCCGTTGGATGCCGACTTTTTCGGCACTTGTTCCACACTTTCACGACGCATTCCGATCAATCTGAACATCGGATGGCAATTTGCCACCTGCGCACCAAGCCTGCCACATACGTCGAAACAAGTCGTCCAAATCGTGTGTGAACTGCACGGCATCACGCAAGGGACTGTTGGCCATGCGCGGGCGCAGAAGATTCCGCAGGTTGTCCAAACGCTCCCAATCCGACGCCAATGCCACCGCACCTGCGACGTAAGCATCGCGGTCCTCGAAAGCCAACTCCTCCACCAGGCCGATGTTGGCAAGTACCGAGACGGTTTGGCGTGACACCACGGTATCGCCCGCAATGGTCACCACCGGCACCCCCATCCACAGGGACTCCAGCGTCGTCATGCCCCCGTTGAAAGGGAAGGTATCCAGCGCAATGTCGATATCGCCATATTCACTCAGCATCGCATCGTGGCTGGAACCTTCGCGAAATTCCAGCCGCTGTGGGGCCACGCCTTCGTTCTCGAAGCGTGCCAGCAAGCGTTCCTGAATCAGCGATTCAGACAGCGCGCCACTCTTGATGACCAGCTTGCTATTCGGTACGGACAACAAAATGCGACTCCAGCATTGCAGTGTTACATCGGTCAGTTTGGGCAAGCGATTGAAGGACCCAAAGGTGATGTAGCCATTCTTCAATGCAGGCAACCGATTCACGTCGGGTGCGTAGTCCGGCGGTCCATAGCAAAAGCGTGTGTGCGGCAAATGCACCGGCACTTCACTAAAAAGCTGACCACTGCCCACCGGAGAAGTAAACGGGTCGGTGATGAAGTAGTCCATGGAGGACATGCCGGTGCTGTGGAAATAGCCAATCCATTCCACTTGAATCGGTGCCAGGCGGCGTGCAAACGCGAGCAAACGATGAAACGCGGTGTGCCCGGAAAGGTCGATCAGGATGTCGATATGCGACGCCCGAATCAGGTCGGCCACCTCATCGTCGGACAGATAAAAAATGTCCTCCCAACTGTCGGCTGCCCGGCGCAGTTCAGGCAGCACGTCTTCAGGGCGAATCACCATCGAGAAGCAGTGGACGCTGAAGCGCTCCTTGTCATGGTTTTGCAGAATATCGCGCAGCAAAAAACCCACCGGATGCCGGACAAAATCGCCGGACACATAACCGATGCGCAAGGGCCGCTGCGGGTCTTTGCTGAGGACCGAAAAGTCCTGCTCCGTCAGCAACGGTGCTTCGAAGTCCGCAGCCCACTGGCGGTGGAGTTGGAAGAGTTGTTCTCTGCCGATGGACACGACGTTGTTGTGCTCAAACAGCAGATTTGAAGCCATGCCCGCCTGCGTGGGGTCGACTTGGAGAACTCTTTTGTACAGTTCCACTGCGGCTGCGGAATCGCCGCCGTTGCTGATACAAGAGGCCAAAGTAATCAGCGCAGTGAGGTTGTCGGGCTGGCGTTCCAGCACCCGCCGACACATCTTTTCCGATTCGTCCAACTGTCCTGCCGCCTGGTAGGCCGACGCCAGCATGCACAGGTTTTGCAGGCTGTCACCGTGCTCAACCAGACGCCGCTTGAGATAACCAAGGGCTTTGGCCAGGTCCTCCTTGGAGCCCAAAAGCGAGGACAAATTGAAATGCGCCTCGGCGTAATGGGGCTGCAACTCCAGCGCCTTCTGGTAGCACTTGATGCCTTGCTTGGTCTTGCCGGTGTGCACCAACACGTTGCCCAGGTTCAGGCTGGCCTCGGCACTCAGCGGTTCATCGGCCACGATTTGCGCAGCCAGCGTGCGCGCCTGCTCGAATTGCCCCAACTCAAACAAGGCGGACGTCTTGTTGATACGCGCCTGGATGAATTGCGGAGCACACGCCAAGGCGCGGTCAAACCATGGCAAGGCCTCTTGCGCCTGCCCATTGGCCAAATGCCACTCCCCCAGATTGCTCAAGACTTCCGGATATTCAGGCTTGAGAGAGAGCGCTCGCTCATAGGCTGACCTTGCGTCCTCAAACTTTCCGGTCTGCCGGTATGCCGCACCCAGGCTGCACCAGAGGTCGGCTGCATCCGCTTGAATAGTTAAGGCTTGTCGCAATAGCTCTATGGCCTCGGCTGGCTCTCCCCGAGACAGCGCGCGGCGCGCCATGCTGTGCAGCGCCTCTACATTCCCCTCTGCTGCGCCGCGCTGCTCCAACGCGTCTGCCACATTGCCCAGGCCTTGGCGGTCCAGCCAGCGCGTCAGCCAACGTGTGAGAAATCCCATTCTGTCGGCGTACCCAGCTTAAGTGGTTTGAATCAAATAGCGACTGATCAACTCCCGCATCTCATCCTCAGAACGCTTGGACTTACTGGCAAGCACCCAAAGGTCATACGCAGCCGGGCGACGAAAACCAGCAACAGAAGGAAAACCCGCATCCTTCAATACGCTGAACAACGTGCTGAGCGTGAAGCCACAATGGTGTGACATCCATTGTGGGTTCCGCTCCACAAAGGGCCGATAGCTGTAGAGAATATCGAAGGGGGTGATGCTCCCGGCGGCCGACTCATAGGCGGTGTCAAACATCCGATCCTCTGCAATCATGGCGGCGGCGGCCTGCAAATCCGGGCAGGTGATCACTGCAAACCCCTGATCATCCAGAACGCGAAAGAACTCTTTGAGAGCCTTAGGAACATCATGCCAATACAAGTGCTCAATGCCATGCGAAGAAAAGATGGCGTCGGCAACACCCGACTCCACTGCAACCATATCGGTCATGCTGCAGACCATATCCGGCTTGACCGAGGCATCGGCATCCAGACGCAACTCGCGCCAACTGGAAAGATCAAAACCGGGAACGGGAATGTCAGCCATGGTGGAGATACCGCACCCCAGATGCAAAAGAAGCTTCGCCTCGGAGGGCGTCTTTTGATCGACTTGAGGTTGCGATAAATCGTGCTGACTTTTGAAGGTCAGCAGCCAGCGCTCAATTCTGGCTGCAACCCAGTCGCGCACTCCGCTCATGCCTTGGCAGCAAAAGCATTCAGAACCAATGAAAAGACCACCTTACGAACAATGCTGGCTTCAAAGCCGCCCTTGAGCAACAACTTCTGGAAATGGTAGGTGGCCATGGCCCGCGCAATGGGGCCCAATGACAACTTCTGACGAATCGCCCTGGCTTCGCCGTGGAACTTTTCGAGGGAACGCGACCACTCAACCTCACTCATGCGCTTTTTCTGATTCGCTGGAACGCACAGGGCAAAAGCCTTGTTCAACTCCAGCGCAGCGGCACTTGCTTTACTCACGGGCTTATTCCTTCAGGCAACCAAACTGCAATGCCTAGAACGAAATATCAACCCGTGCAAATAATGGTCGCAACAGCCGTGCTGGCCGAGTTTCCGGTATGGGACAAAGTCACACCGACCGTACCACCCGCAGCACCGGTACAACTGGCATCGGTTGCGATCGCGAACTTAGCGTCCCAAGTGCCCATACTCGCAACTAGAGCCGCACCAGCGCCGGCTGCGTTCAATCTCACAGCCTTGGCTGTATTTGCCTGATAGGCACCGTAATTGATAGCGGAATAAGATGACAGCGCACCGGCGGCGCCTTGAACAGCGGCAGTCCTGGCCTCTGAACTCAGATCAACAAACTTTGGCAGGGCCACGGCAGCCAGCACACCCAGAATCACGATAACCATCACCAACTCAATTAGCGTAAAACCACGTTGACTATTCTTCATGACGTCAGCCTTTCCATAGTGTTTATTTGAAGATCAGATTCCCTGAACCTTGACCTGACGCAGATCATACTGAGCTTTGAACCTGCCATTTTCGTCAGACGGTTGATTTTCCTCAAAAATAGAGAAATTGTTGCGCTTTTATATCAATCCATATCCTGGTCTTGCCAGCGATAGGCACGCATCGCGGCGATTTTCAAAGGCCCCGGTGGCGCACTGATCTGAAACCACAGTCCCGCGGTGCCATCTCCGGTGTTCAACCCATAGGGATACAGTGGCTCATAGCCGATGCAGCGGCAGTAGGCGTCATATACCCAGGTGCCCGGTCGAACGACTTTCCCCTTGCTTTCAGACAACACGCCAGCATAGTTGGGGGGAACCGGCGCCATCAGCAAAAATGGGTTGATCTGCGGGGCCAGGGTTTTTTCCTTGCCTTCAATCGCAGCCTTCAAATGATCCAGAATCAGCGCGGTGCGCAACGCCCCCAGGGTGGTTTTGACCGCAGCTATTTCTCCCTGGCTTTGCACGTTACGGAATTCCCGACCGAAATAACTGGCCACCAGCAAAATAACCAGCAGCATCAGACCCCACTCGAAAAACCGAAGATTGGAGCGCGACACGCCTTAACCTCCGCCCTTGCCCATGGCGGCCTGGCCCATATTCCAGAGTGGCAAAAACACACCCAAAGCCAAGAGCAACACCAACCCCGCGATGACGGCCAACAAAAGCGGCTCGATCGCTGCCGACAGTCCTTTGATGGCGTAGTCGGTGTCCCGGTCGTACATATCGGCAATTTCAAACAACAGGCTATCGAGTTCGCCGGTTTCCTCACCCACATTGATCATCTGCAAAACCACCGGCGTGAAGACACCCGTGGCAGTCGCGCAGCGGGAAATGCTTTCGCCCCGCTCGATGCCATCGCGCATCTGTTCGATGCGGCTGCCAATGAACGCGTTGTCCACGGTCTGCGCCACCACAGTCAAGGCCTGCACAAGGGGCACACCGCTTTGGCTGGACAACGCAAAGCTGCGGGCAAATCGCGAAAGCGTAGCCTTCAGAATGATGTCGCCGATGATGGGAAGTTTGAGTTTGCGTGAGTCCCATTGGTATCGGCCCTTAGGCGTTCGGACATAGCTGCGCACAGCCATAACCGCTGCCACAGTGACTGCAATCAAAAATGGCCACCACGCCACCATCCAGTTGGAAAGCCCCAGCAGACCGCGCGTAATCAAAGGCAACTCGGTGTGGAAACCGGCGAATACTTTGGCAAAAATCGGGATAACGAAAATATTCAAAATCACAATGGCACAGGCCATGGCAATCATCACGAACATGGGGTAACGGGTGGCCTGCTTGATGCGCTCGCGCACATCGCGCTCAAACTCCATGTGCTCATTCAAGCGAAGAAAAACCTCGGTCAGGCGCCCGGTCATTTCACCCACCCGCACCATCGAAATATAGAAGGCGCCAAACAGTTCCTGATGGCGAGCCAGCGACGCCGACAATTCGCGCCCCTGGTCCAGGCTCGACCGTATGTCTTTGAACATATCGACCATGGCGGGTTTGGTTGCCGAGGCCTGCAAACCGGCAAATGCCCGCAGGATCGGTACACCCGCTTTATTGAGCGTGTACATCTGCCGTGAAAAAATCAGGATGTCGTCAATCACCACCGGCTTGCGGTTCAGGCGCGCCAACAGTCCTTCGGTCTGCTCCCCTTTGGGTGCTTCGGCCAATGCAATATGCACAGGCGTAATGCCGATGGCCAGCAGTTGATCAGCGACGCCCCCTTCGGTCATCGCCTCCAGTTCACCATTGGCTAATTCACCCCGGTTATTGCGTCCACGCCAAGCGTATGTAGCCATGAAATTCAGACCTGCGGATCGGCCGCGTCGATTTCAAAGCCGATGCGCATGGCCTCGGCCAGCGAGGTTCGCCCCTGACGTACCAGTTCCAACGCGTGGAATGGCATGGTCTGGCCTTTCATGCGATCCCGCGCAGCGCGCATGAACTCGGCCGGATCGGCCTTGGACGCGAGTTGCGTGAGCACTGCGTCCATCTCGAACAATTCATAAACGCCCTGGCGACCGGTGTAACCCGTTCCATTGCACACCGAACACCCCAGACCGCGCTTGGCCTGAATTGTTTCACCCTCGCCCAGCATGCCCGTCAGCCAGTTTTGTTCCTGCGGTGTCGGTGAATGGGGTGCGACGCATTCGCGGCAGTTCAGGCGTACCAGCCGTTGGGCAATGACGCCTTGCAAAGAAGTCGACACCATAAAAGCGGGTACGCCCATGTCGAGCAATCGGAAAGGCGTGCTGATGGCATCGCGCGTATGCAAAGTGGAAAGCACCAGGTGGCCGGTGATCGCTGCGCGCAACCCGATCTCGGCGGTTTCCGAATCACGCATCTCACCGACCAGAATCACGTCCGGGTCCTGCCGCAAACAAGAGCGCAAGACTTTGGCGAAGGTGAGTTCAATCTTGTCGTTGACCTGAACTTGCGTCAGGCCCGGCAGACGGTATTCCACCGGGTCCTCGACCGTGATTACCTTGAGTTCGGCGGCGTTGATTTCTGCCAGTGCCGCATACAGGGTGGTAGTTTTGCCGGAACCCGTGGGGCCGGTTACCAGCACCATGCCAGAGGTTCGACCCAGCAGGTCTTTGAAACGCCGGAGCATGTCCTCCGGCATCCCAATGCTGTCCAGACGCCGCATGCCCGAGCCTTGCACCAGCAGACGCATCACCGCAGCCTCACCATAGTTGGTGGGCAAAGTCGACAGACGCACGTCGATGGTGTGCTCTTTCAGACGGACGCTGAAGCGACCGTCCTGGGGCAACCGCTTTTCAGAAATATCCAGACCCGCCATCAATTTCAGGCGCTGCGCGAGTGCACCGCCAATGCGCTTGTCGGCCTGGGTTTGCAGCTGCAAAACGCCGTCAACACGCACCCGGATCTGGAGGCTGGTTTCCTGCGGTTCAATGTGCACATCAGACGCGCCAACCTGCATGGCGTCTTCAAACAAGGATTGCAACAGGCGCACCACGGGCGCACCTTCGATGCCGACGGTTGCCGTGAGTTCACCAAAGTCCACCGCATCGCCGAGGTCGCGTTCCAGGGCACGTGCCAAGCCGCTGATTTCCTCGGTGCGCCGATAAAGCCGGTCAAAGGCGGCGGCCAGTTGCCCCTCTGGCACGGCAGCGATGGCGATATTGCGCTTGAGAATGCGCGTCAGTTCGTCATAGGCAAAAAGGTCCAGGGGGTCAGCCAGTGCCACCAGCAAAACATCGCCCTTGTCTTCCAGTGCCAGTGCCTTGAAACGCCGGGCCAGCGACTCCGGCAGCAACTTGATGACGTCAGCCCGAAAAGGAAAAGTTTTGAGATTGACGAATGGAATACGAAGTTGGCGAGCCAGACCATTGGCCAACAGCTCCTCGGTAATAACGCCTGTCTCAATCAGCAAGCGCCCGACCTTTTTGCCGGTGCTGCGTTGTAACTCCAGGGTTTGCTGCAACTGCTCTTGAGAGATCAGCTTTTGCTGCACCAGCACGTCACCCAAGCGAAGCATCTCGGGTCGACCCGCAGAGGGACGTGGAGCTTCAGGTGCAGTAGGCTTGCCAATCGCTGTGGCAGCTGTGTTCATGCGCTATTCCTTTTGCGGGTGAGAAAAAATCATAGCACGCGCGTCAATAGGTATTGCATTTGAAAAAAACAGCCGCTCCGCTATTGCGGCACTTCGTAAGTGGCCGAAACACTGCGCTCCACATACCCGACGGAACCCGCCGAGCCACTGCTGGCAATCGACTCGATGGTGTATATCTTGACGGTCACGTTTCCTTCCAGATAAGTCTGCGGGTCACACCTGATATCCAAAGAAAAAACACTTCCTGTATTTACGTTAGCGGGCTTACCAGCAGCGGGGGGGCAACCTGTTGAATCCAGGGTGAGGCTACCCAGAGCCCACTCCAAACCCGCGCGTGCTGCCCAATAGGCGCGCGTGCTCTGGATATCCTGCGCCGCTCCCAGCTGCTGTGCATTGGAAAAGGTCACCATATAAGCGCCCATTCCCGCCAGCACCACGAGCAAGAAAACGGCGGCGATGGCGGCAAAACCGGATTGACGCGGTGGATGGTGGCCAGAACGGCGAATGGGAGACGTGCTCATGGCGTGTTGTCCACGTGAACCTCTTCCTGCAACTGCACCGCTTCGTTGTTTTTACCGTCTTTGAGTTGCAACACGATGCGAACCAACGCATTGCGCGCGAGGTCGGTGCCGGTATTGTCAAAGAAGCACGAGGCCACATTGGTGGCAATGACCGCGCCTGTCGTCGGGCAACTGCTGGTGAAGTCGGTGCTGTTGGCGGTGCGGTAAAGCTTGTTGCCGCTGCACACATATGACACCACATGCTCGGCCGCCGGGATAACGTGAAAACGCTTGCTATCGGAGGCCAGGGGAAACAGCTTGCTGGTAATGGTGATCGGGGTTTCCCACCCTAGCGGCGATGCATTCTGAAAATCGGTTCCGACGTTAGTGACCAGCGAGGTGTTGTCCTGGATATAGGCATCGGCCCCGGGCTGGTTCGGTCCGTAGTTGGAGATCGCAATGTAGTCACCCGCCACGATGCGTTGATCAGCAGGCAGGATACTGTTGTGACCAAGCATGTTGAAGCTGGTGTCAGCTGTGGTGAAAGACAATCCAGCCGCTGAGTTGTCCGCTCTATAACGCCCACCGGTCTTGGTTGGGATGAACTCCAGGCATTGATTGGCTGGCACGGTGACCGGTGTGCGAATGCTGTTGGGCAACGCCTTGCGCAGATCGCGCTCCAAGCGGCGAAAGACGGTGTCGGCCAGATCAGTCAATGCGGCCCGTCTGGCGGTCGCAAAGTAGGCATCGATGGGACCACGCATGATCACGGCCACCATGCTGCTGATGACACCCAGAATCACAATCACCATGACCAACTCAACCAAGGTGAATCCACGCTCTCGGGTGTGCAGATAACGCGGTGCGGACATGTCTAGTAATTCCCCCGGTACCCGGTCAAGGTGACAACACCCTGTGGACCTGTCACGGACACCACAACCTTCAAAACAGCAAGGGTGCCCAACGTGTCCGGCCCCACGCTTACCGCTGGGCTAATGTTGTAACTGCCCAGTCCGGCCACCGCGGTACCCGTGACGTCCACAATTCCGCCCGCCGTGTTGTAGCCGATGTAATCGGTAACCGTGTCAAACTGATTGCGGGTACCTCCATTGGCAAAACTCACTGCTGTGCTGTCCGTGGGTCTTGAATAGTTCTTGAGCAAAATCTCTTCCAGCAAAGACTGCGCCACGGCCAGCGCCTGCTTGCGAACCATGGGCTCGGCGCTTGATTTAACGACCGTCGTCGACACCGACACGATGCCGGCCAACCCCACGCCCACCACGACGATGAAAAAGATCAACTCAATCAGCGTGAAACCCCGGGCGTGTCGCTTACTCATGCACATACCCTGTGCCGGCTTCGACCGTGATGGTGTCCGAGGCACCGCTGACCTGGAAAGTCTGGGTAGCCTTCGCCGCACCAAGCGCACTGATCGGCTGGCCAAGGCCGTCAAAGTTGAAGCTGACCGGTAACGTCGCAAAACCCACCCCGGACTTGGCCGTCAGGGTGCCGGTCGAATTGCCCAGAGGAACGGCCAATGGCGTCGACACGGCACAGTCAAATGTGCCTGCCGCAGTGGCCATGGACAAGGTGACGGTACTTTTGGGGCTGATGGCAAAGGTAACGCATACCGTGCGTCGTTGGGCCACCGCTGTCTTTTGGGCGAAGCGCAGATAGGCGAGAGTCTGGTCATGAAATCCGCGCGCATCAAAAACGCTGACGTCGAAGATTTTCGGTATGGCAACCGCGGCCAGAACCCCCATGACCACCATCGTCATGATGAGTTCGATCAAGGTGAACCCGCGTTGCGCGGCCTGCACACCAACAACCATAGAACTAAGCCTCCGCCTAACATTCTGCACTGAATCGCCCAAGAAAAAACCCACAATGATTACTCATTGTGGGTCAATCTTGGCGGAAACGGAGGGATTCGAACCCTCGATGAGGCTCTACACCCCATACTCCCTTAGCAGGGGAGCACCTTCGGCCACTCGGTCACGTTTCCTGACGAATCAAATTATCGCACGACTTCGGCGTGTTTTTCAGGCAATGCTCTGGTCGAGGTCAAACGCCTTGTGCAAAGCGCGCACGGCCAATTCCATGTACTTCTCGTCAATGACGACCGAGGTCTTGATTTCCGAGGTGGAGATCATCTGGATGTTGATGCCTTCCTCGCTCAGCACACGGAACATCTTGCTGGCGATACCCACATGGCTGCGCATGCCGATACCCACAATCGACACCTTGCAAATCTTGGTGTCGCCAAGCACTTCTTTGGCACCCAGTTTGGGCAGCACCTGGGTCTTGAGCAGGTCCACGGCCTTGGCAAAGTCGCCGCGATTTACGGTGAAACTAAAGTCCGTAATGCCATCCTTGCTGACGTTCTGAATGATCACATCGACATCGATGTTGGCATCGGCAATCACGCCCAGGATCTGGTAGGCAATGCCGGGGGTGTCGGGCACACCCAGAATCGAAATTTTGGCCTCATCGCGGTTGAATGCAATGCCGGAAACAACGGCTTGTTCCATGTGTTCGTCTTCCTCAAAAGTGATCAGGGTGCCGGATGCGGCTTCCTCGTTGATGTCTATGTCCCAAGGTGTGAAGCTGCTCAATACGCGCAGCGGAACCTTGTATTTTCCAGCAAACTCGACCGAGCGAATCTGCAGTACCTTGGAGCCCATGGATGCCATTTCCAGCATCTCTTCAAAGCTCACGGTTTTCAAACGACGCGCATCCGGTACGACGCGGGGGTCGGTGGTGTAGACGCCATCCACATCGGTGTAGATCAGGCACTCGGCGGCCTTCATGGCTGCAGCCACGGCAACAGCGGAAGTGTCTGAACCGCCACGCCCCAGGGTGGTGATGTTTCCGGCATCGTCCAGACCCTGGAACCCGGTCACGATGACCACGCGGCCTGCATCCAGATCGGAGCGCACCCGGGCATCATCGATCGACTCGATACGCGCCTTGGTATAGGAACTATCGGTGCGAATCGGCACCTGCCAACCCGCATAACTGACCGACTCAAGGCCTTCAGCCTGCAGCGCAATCGCCAACAACGCGCTGGACACCTGCTCGCCCGTAGCGGCCAGCATGTCGAGTTCCCGCGCATAGGCATCGTCCGGCCTGGAAGGAGCCAATTCTTTGGCCAAACCCAGTAAACGGTTGGTTTCTCCGCTCATTGCAGAGGGGACCACCACCATTTGGTGACCCGAGCGCGCCCATTTGGCGACGCGTTTGGCAACATTCCGAATGCGTTCCGTAGAACCCATCGATGTACCGCCATATTTGTGAACAATCAAGGCCATGAAATCATTTTCTGTTGGGCAAAACCGTGGGATTGTACCAAGCGAGTACAGCGCCCCTGCGCTCCACAAAGCCGATACCGACTTTGATGTGGATACGGTGCCCTCGGGTCGCGCACGCGGCAATTTGACTCTGCAACTCGCGCAGCTGTGCCGCGCTGGGAATCACACCGAAATCGGACTTCAGCCAGTAGCGCAGCGCGTTGCCCTGCCGGGCTTCACTCAGCGACCGCAATGCAGCCAGCAAGGGCAGTCCGTCACGTGCGCGTTGGACCTGCGCCATGTCCTGCGCAGCGATTTCGTCCAGCAGCCCCTGTGCCTGTACCGCGTGCGAAGCGCTGCGCGCAAAGGTATCCCGAAATTGCGGAAATGTCGCCTGCAGGGCCGGAATGACTTGGGCGCGAATGCGATTGCGCGTGTAGCGCTCATCCACATTGGTGGGATCGGTCACAAAGGCAGTTTGCTCCTCAGCCAACCAGTCACGGATATCAGAACCCGCCACCTCCAGCAAGGGCCTGTAAAACTGCACATCGCCGCGCAGCCACTGTGCCGGCATGGCGCTCAAGCCGGCCATGCCTGCTCCGCGACTCAGCGCGAGCAGCAGGGTTTCAACCTGGTCATCGGCATGCTGTGCCAAGGCAATCGCCGGTAGGGCGGGCTGTCCCCCACCACCTTGGGCCAGCTCCAGCAGGCCTTGGTAGCGCGCAATGCGCGCCGCATCCTCGGGACTTTGCCCCGGGGCGTGGCCGGCTTGCACGTCCTTGACACGCAGCGGAACATCCAGTTGGGCACACAGGCCGTGGCAGTGTTGTTGAAATTCAGTTGCTGCAGCCTGCAAGCCATGGTTGATATGCAAGGCGTGCACCTGACCCGGCCAGCGCCGCGCGCACAGCACCAGCAGCGCGGAAGAATCAGCGCCCCCGCTGAGTGCCACCGCCAACGGTAGCACCGGCTGAAACGCCCGCATCGCTTCGGCAAGCGATTGCGTCATGGTGAATTCAGCACCTTATTTGGCGCTGGCTTTCGTATCGGTAAAGCGACCGTAGCTTTGCAGGCGTTCATAGCGACGGTCCACCAGTTCTTTGACCTTCAGATCGGCCAATTGCCGGTACGCGTCGGCCAAAGCCCGCTTCAGAAAAGCGGCAGCCTGCTTGGTGTCGCGGTGTGCACCACCCACTGGCTCGTTCACGATCTTGTCAATCACACCCAGCGCCTTGAGGCGGTGGGCTGTAATGCCCAGGGCATCGGCAGCATCCTGTGCGCGCTCGGAGGTTTTCCATAGGATGGAAGCGCAGCCCTCAGGACTGATCACCGAATAAATCGAATACTGCATCATAATGAGTTGGTCGGCCACGGAAATCGCCAGCGCCCCGCCGGAGCCGCCCTCGCCAATGATGGTGGTGATGATGGGCACCTCGAGTTGGGCCATCTCGAAAATATTGCGTCCGATCGCCTCGGACTGACCACGCTCTTCAGCGTCTATGCCCGGATAGGCACCCGGTGTGTCCACAAAAGTGAACACCGGCAGTTTGAATTTTTCGGCCAACTTCATCAGGCGCAACGCTTTACGGTAGCCCTCAGGCTTGCACATGCCAAAGTTACGCAAACCCCGCTCTTTGGTGTCGCGGCCTTTTTGCTGGCCAATCACCATGCAAGGCGTTCCATTGAAGCGCGCCAGACCGCCGACGATGCTCAGGTCGTCTGCAAAGTGACGGTCCCCATGCAATTCGATAAAGTGCGTGAAGATTTCAGACACATAGTCCAGGGTGTACGGGCGCTCGGCATGCCGGGCAATCTTGGTGATCTGCCAGGGCGTCAAATCGCTGTAAATGTCCTTCGTCAGTTGCTGGCTCTTCTTGGCCAACTGCTCGATCTCGGACGAAATGTCGACAGCAGACTCCGTTTGCACATAGCGCAACTCTTCGATCTTGGTTTCCAGCTCCGCTATGGGCTGCTCAAAATCCAAAAAAAACTTTTTGGCCAAAGCGCTTCTCCTAAAAAGAATCCGTGCCTCCGTTTGGAGACCGTTCTGTTGCAATTCAATACTCGACAGGAACAGGGTCAAGCGAGCGCCAAATATACCAAGTTGCCACGCTGCAGTAGGGAGCCCAGGCCACCGCGACCTCGCGGGCATCGCTGCGACTGACCACATCACCAGAAAAATAGCTCTGGCTGATTCCCGCAATGAGCCCCGGATCATCCAATGGCAGCACGTTGGGACGCAACATGTGAAAGATCAGGAACATCTGAGCCGTCCAGCGGCCAATACCCCGGATTGCGACCAATTCTTCAATGATCTCTTCGTCCTGCATGTTGGCCCAGTTGTCCACATGCAAGGCCCCGTTGTCAAAGTGCAGCGCCAGATCCACCAAATATTCGACCTTGCGCACGCTTAAGCCCGCAGCCCGCATATCGTCGACCTTCAAGCGCAACACATTGGCGGGTGTTATTTTCGGCGGCAACAAGGCGAAACGGTCCCAAACCTTTTGTGCCGACGCCACGGCGATCTGCTGCCCCACAATGCTGCGGGCCAGCGTGACAAAGGCATCTCCCCGGGTTTGCAGGCAGGCATCGCCAAATTTAGGGATGAGTTTGCGCATGACCCGATCTTTCTTGATCAGGTGTTTGCAGGCATCAACCCAATAGGTGGGCGTCACCGGTGTCGGAACCGAACCAGCGGCCTCAACCATCATTGCGCCACTTCCCAGGTGGTGCCGGTTGGCGAGTCTTTGAGCACAATGCCTTGACCCAGGAGTTCTTTTCGCACTGCATCCGCGCGCGCAAAGTCTTTGGCCGCCTTGGCAGCAGCGCGCTCGCCAATCAGCTTTTCAATTTGGTCCGCAGACAACACCGCGCCAGCTTGCAAATAGGCTTTGGGCTCCTGCTGCAAGAGCCCCAGGCAATCTCCCAGGCCCTTGAGCAATCTCGCCAAGGAAACGGATTTACTCCGGTTGATCTCGGATGCCAAATCAAACAGCACAGCAATGGCTTCGGGAGTGCCAAAGTCTTCGTCCATCGCGGCACGAAAACGCTTCGCATAGTCGTTAGACCAGTCCACCGCCGCGGAAGCGGCATCCTCTGGCATCAGGTCAAGTGCCGTGTATAGCCGCTTCAGGCCACTGCGGGCATCGTCCAGATGGGCATCGCTGTAATTCAACGCGGTACGGTAGTGGGTGCGCAAAAGAAAGAAGCGCACGGTTTCCGGTTCGTATTTGGCCAGCACCTCACGGATGGTAAAAAAGTTGCCCAGGCTTTTGGACATCTTCTCGTTGTCGACCCGAACAAAACCGTTGTGCAACCAAAAGTTAGCCAGTGGTTTGCCGTTGGCTCCCTCACTTTGCGCGATTTCGTTCTCGTGGTGCGGGAACTGCAGGTCTTGGCCGCCGCCATGGATGACGAAGCGTTCGCCCAACAGCGCGCAGCTCATGGCCGAGCAC
>CAIQEX010000017.1 GCA_903870955.1 uncultured beta proteobacterium | reverse complement strand
GGGCAGCTTTGCGCTGAAGGATATGGCACGAGCCCAGCAGGCGTTTCTGGAGAAGCGCCATACCGGTAATCTGGTGCTGGTGCCTTAAGCCCGCATCAGCGCTTCTATTTCATCCGGGTCCACCGGCACGCCTCGGCTGATCAGCTCACAGCCGGTTTCGGTGACGATGGCGTCGTCCTCGATACGGATGCCGATGTTGTGGAATTGCTCTGGCACGCCTTCAGCCGGGCGCACGTAGATGCCGGGCTCAATGGTCAGCACCATGCCGGGCCACAGAATGCGCGCCGGGCGGTTGATCAGTGTCTCGCCGGTGAGAGCGTCTTTGCGCTCGGTTTTATGGCCAATTTCGGAAGGTTCGGTGTAGGCGCCGCAGTCGTGCACATCCATGCCCAGCCAGTGCCCGGTGCGGTGCATGTAGAACGGGAAGTAGGCGCGCTTTTCGATCACGTCTTCCAGGCTGCCGACTTGGTTGCTGTCCAGCAGCCCCAAGTCCAGCATGCCTTGTGCCAGGACCTTGACCGTGGCTTCATGCGGGTCGGTAAAGCGCGCTCCGGCCTTGGTGACGGCCACAGCCGCGTTTTGCGAGGCCAGCACCAACTCGTATAGCGCACGCTGCGGTCCGGTGAACGTCCCATTGGCCGGGAAGGTGCGGGTGATGTCGCTGGCATAGCCGTCCAGCTCGCAGCCCGCATCGATCAACACCAAGTCGCCATCCCGCACCAGACCTTCGTCGGCGCGGTAATGCAATACGCAGGCGTTGGCGCCGCCCGCCACGATCGACCCATAGGCCGGGTACTGCGATCCATGCCGGCGAAACTCGTGCAGCAACTCGGCATCCAGGTGGTATTCGCGCACCTCTTTGCCCTCGCGCAGCATCTGCGCGCTCAAGCGCATGGCGCGGATATGGGCACCGGCGCTGATCTGCGCGGCACGCCGCATGGTGGCCTGCTCGCTGCTGTCCTTGACCAGGCGCATCTCGTCCAGAGGTCCGCACAGGTCGCGCTGGATTTCGGGCGTGAGCGTGCCATAGCGTACGCGGGCGCGCAGTGAGCCCAGCCAGCCGTCCACCCGCGACTCCAGCGCCTTGTGCGTGGCAAACGGAAACCATACGGCATCGCGACCGTCGAGCAAACCCGGCATTTGTGCGTCAATATCGTTGACGGAAAAGGCGGCATCCACACCCAGCACGGCTGGGGCTGCCTCGGGTCCCACGCGGATACCGTCCCACACTTCGCGTTCCAGATCCTTGGGGTTGCAAAACAGGGTGGTGTGGCCATCGCCACGGATCACCAGCCAGGCTTTGGGTTCGGTAAAGCCGCTCAGGTAGTAGAAGTAACTGTCGTGGCGGAACAGAAAGTCGGAGTCGCGATTGCGTTGCTGCTCGGGCGCCGTGGGCAAAAGGGCGATGCCATTGGCGCCGATGCGACGGGCCAGTTCAGCGCGGCGTGCTGTGTAATTTGCGGTGTTCATGCGTGGAGTCCTCGGCGAGATGTGTTGCGATGCGGTCTGGCGCACAGGCTCAGGCCAGCATTTGCGCGTTGAGATAAGCCAGCCGCTCGGGCGTGCCCACATCGGTCCAGGCGCCAGTGTAAAGCGCTGCCGATACCCTTTGCTGGTCCATGGCTGCCCGCAACAAAGGTGCCAATGCAGCGGAGGCGCCTTGCGGATTGCCGGGCGGCGTGTCGCACCAGGGTGGCAAAAACAGCGCGCGTCGATAGAGTCCTACGGTGGAAAAAGTGAAGCGGGGCTGCGCCGACCCTTTGGGTGTATTCAGCGCCAGCCCACGGTGGGCCTCCAGACCAAAATCGCCCGTGGGGTTGTGCTCCGGGTTTGGCACCAGCCAGATATGGGCCAGCATGTTGCTATTGATAAAGCGCTGCACGTCCTGCGGGTCAAACACAAAATCTGGCGCATAGATGTCGCTTGCCATGACCCAGAAAACCTCCCCCAGCAGCGGCAATGCGCGGCTGATGCCACCGGCTGTTTCGAGTGCCCGGCCGAAGTCTTGCCCCTCACGCGAATAGCGCAGTTGCATGGGCACGGACGAACAGGAAGGCGCGTCAAAGGATGGCCCATATTGCTTCTCGATCAACTCTCCAAGCCAGGCGGTGTTGATGACCGCTTCGTGAAAGCCGCCCCGCAGCAAAGCCTCCATGCGCCATCGCAGCAGCGATTTGCCATGCACCGTGAGCAAGGGCTTAGGCGCGTGGTCGGTGAGCGGACGCATGCGTTCGCCGCGCCCTGCGGCCAGCAGCAACGCGGGAATTTTCAAGTGGGTGTCAGCGGGCATGGAGTAGAGCCAGTACGCGGTTGCGGTGAAGGGGTTGCTTGAATGGGATGGGATGCCACTGCCGTTTGTAACGCATAAGCGACAGTTGGATTATTCATTGGATGCCAGGTCAGCAAATGCCCGCTATATTGATGAAAAAAATGAATATCGTGTCAGGGGGAAGGTGTGAAGATCGATCCAAAGCTAAAGAACCGTATTCGGTTCAATCAACTGGAAGATGTGGCGAGGGACCGCTTGCGGCGGTTTTATCACCTGACTTCAGCCACCGCGGCGCTGCAAATCCTGCAATCCGGCGCGATTTGGGGCAATGGCCCCGACCTTTGCCCCAACTTTACGCCCAACCGCGACAGCAAAATTAAGCCGGCCGCGGCCCCTGAAATCTGGCTGAGCTTTCAGTTTTCCGGGTCCGCGCATCTGGTACCAGAGGATGCGGACGTGTCGGGCTATCAACCCAACTCCCTGTATCTGCATCTGTATGAGTGGCCTGACATGTTTGGCCTGCAAGGATTGAGTGTGGCACGGGTGCGGGTTGCGGCACCTACGTCCTTTGGACTCGAATGCACCGGATTTCGCGCTAGCGAAGCTTTCCTCAAAAAATGCAAGACCGATGTACCGTCCTTGTTGATTCTGGGGCGCATCCAACGCTTGACGGCGATATCGCGCGCGATGCGGGTACCGGCTAGCGAAGATGAACGCGAAGCCATTCGGAAAGTGTTTTCAGCGCAGCAGTTTGGAATACTGGAGGTATGGCAGACGCGTATCAAGATGTGGCGTAAGCGAATTTACCGATCGTTTTGAGCTTAGACCGTGCTGTGGCACGGCAATTTGACTTTACAGCGGTGCAGCCCTTGGGGTCCAATCCATCGGATATGAATATGCCGAATCTATCCCGCCGCGCACTGCTTGCAAGTGGCTGCGCTGGAATGCTTTCTCCCTGGCTGGCTGGTTGTACCGCCCCGCTTCCTGCCATGCGCGTCGGCTGTATTGTTTTTCCAGGGTACGAGACACTTTTCCTGGCGCGCGAGTTGGGTTTACTGGATGCGCAACGCGTGCGCCTGGTCGAGTTGCTGGCCAACACCGACACCCTGCGTGCCTTGGCTGCGGGTCAGTTGGAGGCCGCAGCGATGACCCTGGACGAACTCATGACAGCACGTGCCGATGGCGTGGACTTGCGGGCGGTGCTGGTGTTTGATACGTCTGCGGGCGCCGACGTGGTTCTGGCCAAGGCGCCCGTAACGCTTCAGACACTGCAGGGAAGGCGGGTTGCGGTGGAGGATGGCGCCATGGGCGCGGTAATGCTCAGTGCCTTGCTGAAAGCGGCTGGCTTGAAGCCTGACCAGATTCATAAAGTTCCCATGACCTTGGATCGCAGCGAAGCCTTGTTTCAAACCTCCGCAGTCGATGTGGTGGTGACGGCTGAGCCTTGGGCTGCACGCCTGGAAAAAGCCGGGGCCCGCCGCATTTTCGATAGCCTGGCCATCCCGGGGCGCATTGTGGATGTGCTGGCTGTGCGCGCCAATGCGTTACAGACCTTCGGACCTGCCATTCGGCACTTGTTGACGGGCCATTTCGTGGCACAAAAATATATGCGTGAATCGATATCCCGTGCCGCGCCCTTGATTGCGTCACGCTTGCAGACTTCGGCTGCCGACGTGCCTTCCCTTTATCGTGGTCTGCAACTTCCGGAGTTGGCGGAAAACCGCACCATGTTGGCACGCGGCGGAGCCATTGACCGTACCGCTCAGGCATTGCAACAAGTCATGCTGGAAGCCGGCCTGTTGCCAGCGTCCTCGTTGGCCGAAGCGGTGGCGGATGTCCGCTTTTTGCCTCTATGAGCGCGAACCACCAGGCGGGATACACGCTGCGCAATGCCTTGCCGGTCGGCGTGTTGCTGACGGTGCTCTTGGTGCTGGCTTTTTCCTACTTGGACTCTGTGCTCAGTGGGCGCAGTGCCGTGCGCGAACATGCACGCGAAGACGCTGTGCTGGATGCTGAGCACATGGCCCGCGTGACACAACGCGATCTGCAAGATAACAAGGCCAATGTGGAATCCGACCTGTCGGTGGCCGCGACCAGTCACCGCATTGTCGTGTTGGCCTTGATAGACCCTGCGGGAACCGTCGTCATGGCGCACCGCATGGCGTGGCGAGGTCAAAAGGCCCAAGGGCTGATTGCGCATTTTTCATCACAGCGCTTTCAACGGGTGGTGCAGGGACGCCTGCCGGATGTGGAAGAGTTCAATGACCCGCCGCGTGTTTCGGTGATGGTGCCGTTTTTCACTGCCGGACCGGCCGACGTAATTCGCAATGAAAGCCGGGGCGTGGTGTATCTGGAGTACGACCTTAGCCATGACTACGCCCTGGTGCAATGGGACACGCAACAGCGCATGTGGCCGATGTTGGCCGCGGCGCTGCTGACAGCGTTGGGTTTGTCGCACTTAATTCGCCGGCGGGTAACCAAGCCTTTGGCGCGTGTGGAACAAGCCAGCCTGCATCTGGCCCAACATGGCACGTTTGCCGAGCCACTGGCAATCGACGGTCCGCGAGAAATTGCACGATTGGCTGAAAGCTTCAACACCATGATGGAGCGCGTCCAGCATGCGCAACGCGACAGTGAAAGCAGCCGTGCACGTCTGGAGGCGATTTTTGAAGCGGCCATGGATGCCATCATTACCGTGGACCGTAGCCAGACCATCCGGGTGATCAATACGGCGGCGCTGGAAATGTTTGGCTGCAGCGAGGAGCAGGCGTTGGGCCAGCCCATCGACATGTTGATACCCGAGCGTTTTCGCAAAGCCCACGGCGGCTATTTGGACACCTATGCGCAAACTGGTTTGTCCAGCCGTAACAAGGGTCGCCATGCGGTGGTCATCGGGCGACGCATGGGCGGCGAGGAATTTCCCGCAGAGGCCTCCATCTCTCATATCGAGGTCGATGGCGCGATGTTGCTGACCGTGATCCTGCGGGACGTGACGGAGCGCCAAAGGACCCAGGCTGCCATCGTGGCCCTGAACAGTTCGCTAGAGGCTCAGGTGGAACAGCGTACCGCCAAATTGCAGGAAGCCACCCAGGTATTGGAGGAGCAACAACGCATTCTGCAGATTGCGCATGAGGAGCAGCGAGCCATTTTCAACGCGGTGACCGTAGGCATCGCGCTGGTGCGTACGCACCAGATCCTGCGCTGCAATCGCCAACTCGAAGTCTTGTTTGGTTTTGAAGAGGACGGGCTGGTCGGAAAGACCACGCGTCTGTGGTACTCGGATGAAGGCGAATTTCAAAGCAAGGGGGAGCCGCTTTTTGCCAATTTGCAACCCGGCGAGGTGCAGCGGCATGAACAGGAATTGGTGCGCAAGGACGGTAGCCGCTTCTGGGCTCGAATGACCGCCAGCCTGTATGTGGACGCCAACCTGGGGCATGCGGTGCTAGCCGTGTTTGAAGACATGAGCCTGCAGCATGAGGCTGCGCAGGCGATTGCGGAGGCCACCGCGCAAGCCATTGCGGCCAGCAATGCGAAGAGCAGCTTTCTGGCCAATATGAGTCACGAAATCCGCACCCCCATGAATGCCATCATGGGCCTGTCCTATCTGCTGCTCAAGGGCGATCTCCACGGCTTTCAACGCGAGCAGTTGCGCAAAATTCAGTCATCCAGCCAACACCTGCTTTCCATACTCAACGATATCCTGGACTACTCCAAGATTGAGGCCGGCAAGATGCAGGTGGAGCACATTGAATTTGATTTGGGTCAAGTTCTCGACAACGTTGCCGGCATGACCATGGAAAGGGCGACATCCAAGGAGTTGCCCTTGTTGTTCCATGTCGACAGTGCCGTGCCACCGCGCCTGGTGGGTGACCCGTTGCGACTGGGGCAAATAATCGTCAATCTGGTTAACAACGCGATCAAGTTCACGGAGCACGGGGAGGTCCGGATCGATATCAGTCTGCGCGAGCAGGGTGAAAAGGATGTGGTGCTGCTATGCAAGGTCAAGGACACTGGAATCGGCCTGCATGCCGAGCAATTGCCCTTGCTGTTTCAAAGCTTTCAGCAGGCCGACAGTTCGACCACACGCCAATATGGCGGCACCGGGTTGGGGCTGGCTATCTGCAAACAATTGGCCACGTTGATGCAGGGTGAAGTTGGGGTGCAAAGTGTGCTCGGGCAGGGCAGCACTTTTTGGTTCAGTGCCCGACTGGGGGTCTGCCATTCCCTCGCGGTGACGGCTTCTCACGCGCAGCAACGGGAAGCATCGGAAACCCTCGCACTCCAGGAGTTGCGGGGCATGCGCGTGTTGCTGGTCGAGGATAACGCGCTCAATCGTGAAGTGGCGGGTGCGTTGCTCATGGATGTCGGTGTGCGCCTGGATACCGCCAGCAATGGTCAGATCGCCCTGCAACGCCTGAAAGAACAGACCTACGACCTGATTCTGATGGACATGCAAATGCCGGTCATGGATGGCCTGACCGCCACCCGTTTATTGCGGGCGCAAACCGAGTTTGCCGCGTTGCCGGTGATCGCCATGACCGCCAACGCCATGGAAAGTGACCGCCAGGCCTGCCTGCAGGCCGGCATGAACGACCACCTGCCCAAACCGATTGAACCCGATCAGTTGTATTCCATGCTGTTGCAGTGGCTGCGACCGGCGGCGGTCACGGCACCCATCGTGTCATCCGGCACACCGGTTTCAGACGCCGGTCTGCCCGTCATTGAAGGGCTGGATGTGGTGACTGGCCTGCGTTTGGTGCGCGGCAAAAAGGACTTTTATCTCTCTCTTTTGCGCAAATTTGCGACCACGCACGCCGGTGCCGTGGCGGCTATTCAGGAAGAGCTTCACAAGGGCTTGCATGCCGATGCGCAACGTCGCGCACACAACCTGAAGAGCATTTCGAGCAGCATTGCCATGACACCGGTATCCCGGCTGGCCGCTGACGTCGAGGCGCTAATCCGCAACGGGCAGGACGGCCCGGCGCTTCAAATGGCACTGCAGGCCCTGGAGGTGCAGCTGAGGTCCTTTGTTCAGGAGCTGACCCGTCAGTTGGCGGCCACTGAAAAAGTCCCGCATCGTGCAGCCATAGCCACGCCGGAACTTGTCCGCAGTGTCTGTGACACCCTGGCCGCTTTCCTTGAAGATGACAACTTGCAGGCTGTCGCGTGCCTGGCTGAGCATGCAGATCTGCTGCAACAGGCACTGGGCGCGCACTATGCGCCGCTGGCCGACGCGGTGCGGCTGTTTAACTGCGAAGAAGCGCTTTGGCGCCTGCGAAATGCGGCACAATCAATTGGATTAGCCATGTCCAACGACCCAGGAACCTCTTGATGCGACCAGGCCAGCCTGAAAAGCCAACGATTCTGGTGATTGACGATACGCCCGAAAACCTGTCGTTGATGCAATTTTTGCTGCATGACCTGTATCTGCTCAAAGGGGCCAACAACGGTGAGCGTGGCCTTGAAATTGCACAGGCAGACCCTACCCCGGATCTGATTTTGCTGGATGTCATGATGCCGGGCATGGACGGCCATGAAGTTTGCCGACGTCTCAAGCGCGACCCCAAGACCGCGGATATTCCGGTCATCTTTCTAACTGCGCGCAGCGAGCGCGAAGACGAGGAATTGGGCTTTGAGCTCGGCGCAGTGGACTACATCACCAAGCCCATCAGCCCTTCGATTTGCAAGGCCCGGCTGCGCACACATTTGGCGCTGAAGGCAACCAGCGACCAGCTGCGCGACAAAAATGCCGTTCTGGAAACCGAGGTGGCCAATCGCACGCGCGAAGTCAATGCCATTCAGGACGTCACGATTCTGGCCATGGCGTCGCTGGCCGAAACCCGCGATTCCGATACCGGCAACCATATCCGACGCACCCAGCACTATGTGCGCGCGCTGGCCTGGAAGTTGTCCTCGCATCCGCGCTTTCGCGATTACCTGAGCGTGGCCACCATCACCATGCTGTACAAGTCGGCACCGTTGCATGACATCGGCAAGGTGGGTATCCCGGATCGCATTCTGCTGAAACGGGGACGCCTCACGCCCGAGGAATTCACGATCATGAAGACCCACACCACCCTGGGTCGGGATGCAATTGCCCATGCGGAGGCGGCCCTCGGCCTGGAGGTCGCTTTTCTCACCATGGCCAAGGAAATCGCCTACTCGCACCAGGAGAAGTGGGATGGAACGGGCTACCCCGAGGGATTGTCTGGCGACCGTATCCCCATCCCGGCGCGCCTGATGGCGGTGGCCGATGTGTATGACGCGCTGATCAGCCGACGCGTCTACAAAGAGCCCATGCCCCATGAGGAAGCCGTTGAGATCATCAGATTGTCCAGTGGCCAACACTTTGATCCCGATGTGGTCGATGCTTTTGTGCAAATTCATCAGCAGTTTTATGCCATTGCACTGACCTATGTAGACAGCGATACCGACCTGCGACGCAAGGAGCAATACATGCACATTAGCCTGGAGACCCCAAATGAATAACGACAAGAGCAACCTTTCCCCCGCCGAATTCGCCCTGCGCGAGGCCGCCCGTGAGTACCACCGCAGCCCCACGCGCGGGAAGATTTCGGTCAATGCGACCAAGCCGCTGTCCAACCAGCGTGAGTTGTCGCTGGCCTATTCACCCGGTGTGGCCTACCCTTGCCTGGACATTCAGGCCGACCCGAGTCTGGC
>CAIQEX010000016.1 GCA_903870955.1 uncultured beta proteobacterium | reverse complement strand
AGTGGAGGAGTGTCGGCACCAGTGTATTGGTGAGGGGATGGATGTTTTTGGTGCTGACAGTTTGTCTGTCTGCGTGTGGAGGTGGTGGTGGTGGTGGAAATACCGCACCAGCCCCAGTGATCAACACCTATTCGGTTGGCGGCACAGTGAGCGGACTGAATGGAAGCGTGAGCCTGCAACTCAATGGTGGCAATGCATTTGGCGTGGGTAGCAATGGCAGCTTTACGATTCCAGGCACATTGATTGCCGGCGATGCATATTTCCTCACAGTCAGTGCCCAGCCCACAGGTCAGACGTGCTCTGTCGCGAATGGCTCCGGCACCGTGGGCTCGGCCAATGTCACCAACGCAGTCGTTGCTTGCAGCACGATTTCATCCTATCTGGGCGGCAACCTCAGCGGACTGACCAGCAACGGTCTGGTACTTGCCAATGGCGCGGATACGCTGGCGGTGAGTTCAACGAGTGCGACGTTCACCATGCCTACCGCCGTGTCCTACGGCAGCAACTACAGCATCACCGTGCATACGCAACCCATTGGACAAACCTGTTCGGTTACCAATGGAAGCGCCAGCATGCCAGCCAATGACGTCAACAATGTAGCTGTGAGTTGCACCAGCCAGAGCTTTACCTTGGCAGGGTCCATTTTCGGCTTGGGAACTTCTGGCCTCGTGCTCGCAAATGGAACCGATGTTTCTCCTTCCGTAAGCGCGAATGCCATTGCTTTCACCATGCCCGCCAGCGTCGTTTATGGTGCTTCGTATAACGTCGTAGTGCAAACCCAACCCAGCGGATTGAAC
This sequence comes from uncultured beta proteobacterium, assembly GCA_903870955.1. Classification (GTDB taxonomy): domain Bacteria; phylum Pseudomonadota; class Gammaproteobacteria; order Burkholderiales; family Burkholderiaceae_C; genus Allorhodoferax. The sequence continues at coordinate 7,159 of CAIQEX010000016.1, read as the reverse complement.
TGCGGTGTCTCCGGCGGAAGTGGCACCATGGGCGCAGCCAACGTTGCCAACATTGCCGTAACTTGCTCGGCCACCGCATACCCGTTGAGCGGCAGCGTTTCGGGTCTTGGTGCAAGCGGCCTTGTACTGGCCAGCGGCGGCAATGCTGTGAACGTTAGTTCTGGTGCCAATTCGTTTGTCTTGCCTGTGACTGTTCCCACTGGCGGTGCGTACACCGTAACGGTACAAACCCAGCCGACAGGTTATTTTTGCGCCGTGAGCAATGGAAGCGGAACAATGGGAAGTGGTCCGGTGAGCAACGTTACAGTGACCTGTGCCGCCAACAAGACGATAGGCGGCACCATTAGTGGACTGGGCGCTAACACGGGTCTGGTGTTGCTAAACAACGGCACAGCCGCCACCACCGTAGCTGCAAGCGCCACGCAGTTCACCATGAATACCGGCATGGCTAGCGGCTTGACGTATGCCATCAGCGTGCAAAGCAACCCGGCGGCAATGACTTGCAGCGTGACCAACGGCACCGGGACTGTGGCTTCGTCCAACATCAGTAGCGTGACTGTCACCTGTGCGCACAACGGACCGATGGTGTCTACTCTGGCCAGCGGTTTCAAAGGCCCGAGCGCGATTGCCCTGGTTCCTGGCGGTGGTTTTGTGGTGGTCGAGACCAACGGCAATAAGATCAGTCGGGTGTCTGACAGTGGGGTAGTTACGCTGTTGGCTGGAAGTGGCTTAGGTGGCTCTTTCAATGCCACGGGTGCTGCCGCATCTTTCAATGCGCCCACAGGCGTCGCTGTGGATGCCAGTGGAAATAGTTATGTGGCTGATCAGTACAACCATCTGATACGAAAAATAACCTCCGGTGGCGTGGTAACTACTTTTGCAGGCAATGGTGTCGGTGGATTCCGCGATGCCACGGGTACTGCTGCGGGCTTCCGTTACCCCTCTGATGTTGCTATTGACAGCGCCGGCAATCTGTACGTGGCCGATAGCGGCAATAACCGTATCCGCAAAATTACGACTTCTGGCGTGGTGACAACCATTGCTGGCACGGGTGTTGCAGGCGAAACTGACGGCCCCGCTGCAAGTGCCACATTTAGCCTGCCCACTGGCGTTGCAGTTGATGCATCTGGTCGGGTGTTTGTTTCCGAATCGTCGAGCAACAGAATTCGCTTGATTGACGGCAGCAATCAAGTCAGTACTTACGCAGGTACGGGCAGCGCAGGGTCGACCGATGGTGCCGCAGCGTCGGCCACTTTCTACTCGCCTTACCACTTGACCGTGGACGCATCGAATGTTGTGTTTGTGGCCGATGCCACGAATAACCTTATACGCATGATTACTTCGGGCGGACAGGTCTCAACTTATGCAGGACTGCGCAATGGCGGGTCTGCCGTTGTCAACGGGCTGGCCACGACAGCTACTTTTAGCGGCCCCTCCGGTGTAGTGGTCGATAGCAGTGGTACGGTGTTCGTAGCCGATCGTCTCAACAACCTGATCCGCAAGATCGCACCGTAATTGCCATACATTCCCTGCGCTAAAGGTTTGGGGTATTTTGGTGGCACCAACTGAGTAAGGGCAGAAGTTCAGTTCCCAGGAATTAGGGGGAAGTGGCGCTTCTGCCATTTTCAAACCTGGCCGGCAGCGCTCAGCAGCTTGGGTACATTGGACATCGCCGCTATTGCCTGGATACGCTGCCGTGCCGGCTGAGACTGAAAAAAAGTGGAATTGAACCTGCACCTGCCTTGCACCTTCGAAATGCCAACGCTCGGGCACTGCCTCAGTCGATTCGCAAACCGATGCGGTTGATGATCTCCTGGATGTGGTGGCTCGCCTTGTTGCCAAAGGCATATTGCTCACAGGCGTAAAGCGCCTTGAAGGCGCCCTTGACAAACAACTCGCGACTCTTTTCGCTGGGGTCGTTCAAGTAGGTTAAAGCCTCCATCAATTGTTTCTCGAGCAGCAACTGCAAGGCCAAACCCCGCTGGTGGGCTTGCAGTTGCAAACGCAAGTCTTTGTTTTCTGCCCATGGAAAAACCCGGTTCACCCACCCGGGTTGTGCGCTATGGCTTGGTGTCTGGGCGACTTCCATGCGACAGGCGCGCATCACAACAGCGGATTGCTCGCGGATGAAAAGCTCAACCCGCTCGAGCTCCTGCTCTGAGAAGGGTGCCGCGGGTATCTTCATGGAGGTTGAATGCATAGGGTCAGGAGGTGAGGCGCAAGGTTCATCAGTATGCACATGCCAAAGGCGACCCCACAAAGGACTGGACAACTTTGATCCCACTCATGTAAAAACTGAGTCTTTGAGGCTTCTATAGCGGAGGTTGCATGGACTTTTCTGCATACTTTGAAGACGAAGTACCGTTGGAACCTCAAAAAGCGGAAGTCTTTATGGCTGCGCTGGACGAAGGCGACTGGAGGCGTTTTCTGTCGGTTGCGCAGCGACGTGTATTTCGTTCGGGTGAGACGGTTGTTTCGCAAGGGGAGGTCAGCCGGACTTTCTATCTCGTCGCGAGTGGTCGGATGGAAGTTGTCGTCACCGATTCGCAGGGCGCATCGCAGCACGTCTATTTCATAGAACCCCTCAGCATCTTTGGCGAGCAGGCGTTCTTTGATGGATATCCCCGCTCGGCCAGTGTGGTGGCACTGACCGCGGGTGAGTTGTATGGCATTGCGCCGGACGCGTTCGAGGTGCTTTCTGCGCGCCATCCCGACATTGCCCGGATTGCCTTGTTGGACCTGGGGCGCATTCTCTCTTTGCGTTTGCGTGAAATGACCGAGTTGGCGCTGCGGGGGCGCAGGCTATGAGCGGCGCAGCCAGAACGACTGGCATGCCGCCACTGGCCGCTGCGGTCGCAACGGCCACACCCACTGGCGAAAAAAACCGGTTCCCCAACTACCTGCAGTTACCCACGCTGCTGTCGCTGAAGCTGTGGATGTTTTTGCGTTGGACCTGTGTCGCCATAGCGGTCGGGGTCGCCACGTTGTTGTTTTCAAGTCCAAAGATCGGGTTGACTTTGTTCTGGATGGTCTTGGTCCCCATCCTGCCGGCCGTGTTCATACTTGCGCCCGGCGTGTGGCGCAATGTCTGCCCGATGGCAGCGCTCAACCAGACGCCACGGCTATTGGGATTCACACGCGGGCTTGCGCACACACCGCTGGTGCGGGAATACAGTTATGTGGTCGGGATTGTGTTGTTCTTCGCCCTGGTTTCAAGTCGCAAATGGCTTTTTGATACCAGCGGCTCGGCCTCGGGATGGCTGATTATTTTTGGCCTCACCGGCGCCTTCCTCGGGGGGCTGGTTTTCAAGGGCAAGAGTGGCTGGTGCAGCAGTATTTGTCCGATGCTGCCGGTGCAGCGGGTCTATGGGCAAACACCGCTTCTCTTGGTTGGAAATGCGCATTGCCGTCCCTGCGTGGGCTGCAGCAAGAACTGTTTTGACTTCAATCCCGGGGTGGCCTATCTGGCCGATCAATACGATTCGGACCGGCACTACGCGGGCTATCGCAGAGTCTTTGTCGGGATTTTGCCGGGCTTCATTCTGGCCTTCTTCTCGGTTCCGAGTGGCTCTGAGCCCGCGACGGTGTATGCGGCCGTCCTGCTGGCCGGAGGTCTCAGTCTGGCTATTTTTCATGTGCTGGAAACTTTTCTGAAGGTGCCTGCCAACCGCATCACCGTGATTTTTGGCGCGCTGGCGTTTTCGGTTTATTACTGGTACGCGGGCGCTACATGGTTCAAGGGCCTGAGCCTGTTGACGGGAAACTGGGAGGTGCCGCAAGCCGCCGTGTGGAGCATTCGCGCTGCAGTGGCGGTGCTGGCCATGACCTGGGTTTGGCGCAGCTTTCGAACCGAGGACCAGTTCGTTGCGCAAACTGCGCAGCGCACGGTGTCGCAACCCGTCAAGCTCGGTGCGCATGCTGCGGCTGCCCTCAAGGCAGTCGGTGAAGCCTCCCAGGCATCGCTGGTCATTCAACCGGATGAAAAGACCGTTCCCGCAAAAGTGGGGCAGTCCTTGCTGGAGTTGGTGGAGAGTTGCGGCGGAAAAATAGAAGCCGGTTGTCGCATGGGCGTATGCGGTGCCGATCCGGTGGCGGTGCGCGAGGGTGCCGAATTTCTCACGCCGATGGAAGACAGCGAGCGCGGCACGCTGGAGCGGCTCGGCCATGCGCCCAACACGCGGCTTGCCTGTTCTGCACGCCTGCAAAAAGGCTGCGTGCATATTGCGCTGGTGCCCGACCGGGCGGAGCCTCAAATTTCAACTACGGCGAGACCTTTTGACCGGTCGATCAAAAACGTGGTGATCATTGGCAACGGCATCGCCGGAGTGACGGCTGCAGACCATATACGGCGCAGGCATCCGGAATGCGCCATCCACATGGTGGCCCGCGAAAATCATGCCCTGTACAACCGCATGGCGATCACGCGTCTGGTGTATGGCCGCTCGGCCATGGACGGTTTGTATCTGATGCCGCAGGCCTGGTACAGCGACCGCGATATCCGCGTTTTTCTCAATACCAGCGCGCGTGCCATTCATACCCAACGCCGTGAAGTGCAGCTTGCCGATGGCGAAACCTTGCCCTATGACCGCTTGGTGCTGGCCACCGGCAGCGAGAGTTTTGTGCCGCCCGTTCTGGGTTGGGGTGCGCCCGGTTGCTTCGTGCTGCGCACCGCCGATGACGCGATGGCGGTACGGGCCTACGCGCAGGACAGCTTCGCGCAGCACGCCGTGGTCGCGGGTGGGGGATTGCTGGGGCTGGAGGCCGCCTATGCCTTGCACAAACTGGGCTTGAAGGTCACCGTGCTGGAGCGCAACAAATGGCTACTGCATAGACAACTCGATGAGCGCGGTGGCCGCTTGCTGCAAAACTATCTGCAGAGCCTGGGCATACAGATGCGGCTGCGTAGCCAGATTGTCAAATTGGCGCCGGACGAGCAGGGGCATCGTGCGGTGCACATGGCCGATGGCGAAAAATTGGCTGCCGACATCTTCATCGTGGCGGCGGGCATTACGCCGAACACCGAACTCGCGAAGGCCGCTGGAATCATTGTCAATTCAGGCGTGGTGGTTGACTCGCGCATGGAGACCAGTGCCTTGGGTGTTTACGCGGTGGGTGATGTGGCGGAGTACGATTTTGAAGTCAAGGGGCTGTGGCCGGTTGCGGTGGAACAAGCGGAAGTGGCAGCCCGTAACCTGCTGGGTGAAAAAGTTATTTATCGCGAGCCGGTTTTGTCGACCGTGCTCAAGGTCGTGGGCATCGACGTTTTCTCTGTGGGTCAATACGACGCGCAAGAGGGCGATGAGGAGGTGCTGGAAGAAAACCTGCCCGAGTACCGCTATCGCAAACTCGTTATTCGGGACGGTTGTCTGGTCGGTGGCATTCTGATCGGCTGGCCTTCGCTGATCGAGGCGATCGGCAAGGCGGCCAAGTCGCAGCAAAACCTGGACGCCGCCGTGGTCAGTCTAAAGGCGGGAGATTGGAGCCACTTTGGCAAGGCTCCCGCCCGGGCTTGATTTCACCCTATGCGCGCTGGCTTGATCCGGTTACCCTGACCGGCACAACCGAAGGCTTCAAAGCGTTCCTTGCAGATACCTTGTGCCGCCTTGCGTGCAGCGATCAGGGCCTTGCGCGGATCGAACTCCGAGGGCTGCTGCGCAAAGGTCTGGCGCATCGCGCCAGTCATGGCAAGGCGAATATCGGTGTCGATGTTGACCTTGCGAACGCCGTTGCGAATTCCGCGTTGTATCTCCTCAACCGGCACACCATAGGTCTCCTTGATATCGCCGCCAAATTGGCGAATGATGGCCAGCCATTCCTGCGGCACACTGCTGGAGCCATGCATGACCAGATGGGTGTTCGGAATTTGCGCATGGATGGCCGCAATACGGTCGATGGCAAGAATGTCACCGGTGGGCTTGCGTGTGAATTTGTAGGCACCGTGGCTGGTGCCGATGGCAATCGCCAAGGCATCGACGCCGGTTTTTTCCACAAAGTCCCGGGCCTGCAGCGGGTCGGTCAGCATCATGTCGTGGGTTAGTTTTCCTTCTGCGCCTACGCCGTCTTCTTCACCGGCCTCACCGGTTTCCAGGCTGCCCAGGCAACCCAACTCGCCCTCCACCGATACGCCTACGGCGTGCGCCAGTTCGACTACGCGGCTGGTTACTTCGACGTTGTATTCGTAGCTGGCGGGCGTCTTGGCATCTTCGCGCAAGGAGCCGTCCATCATGACGCTGGTAAAGCCGGAGCGGATGGACTGCAGGCACACCGCCGGTGTGGCGCCGTGGTCCTGGTGCAACACCACCGGCACGTCGGGGTGGCTTTCCACTGCGGCCAGCACCATATGGCGCAAGTAGGCCTCGCCGGCGTATTTGCGGGCACCCGCAGAGGCTTGCAGGATGACCGGGCTGTTGGTCGCCTCGGCCGCCTCCATGATGGCCTGGATTTGTTCCAGGTTGTTGACGTTAAAGGCCGGCACGCCATAGCTGTTTTCGGCAGCGTGGTCGAGCATCTGGCGCAGGGATACAAAAGCCATAAATTTCCCTTGAGATTGTGGATAGTTATATTTCGTCGCGGCGCGGCGCGGGGTGGTTCAGATCTTTGTCACGGCCCGGCGCACGGCTTTGACCACCCGCTCTGCCGTGATGTCAAAGTACTTGTACAAATCCTTTGCCGGAGCCGACTCGCCAAAGCCCGACATACCCACCACCTCGCCGGTACGCCCGACGTACTTGCGCCAGAAATCGGGGTGCGCGGCTTCAATGGCGATGGTCGGCATGGCCAGTGGCAACACCGCCTCCTGGTAGTCAACGCTCTGGCGGTCAAAGACATTGCTGCAGGGCATGGAAACCACCCGCGTGGCGATGCCCTCTTGCGCCAGCAGCGTCTGTGCCTGGATTGCCAACTCCAACTCAGAACCGGTGGAGACAATGATGGCCTGGGCACCTTCTGCGTCGGACAGCACATAGCCGCCCCGGCGGATCGACGCCTGCTGGTCCACTGTGGTCAGACGCGGCAGGTTCTGTCGTGACAGGCACAAGGCACTGGGGCCACTCTTTCGTTCCACAGCAACGGCCCAGGCCACGGCCGTCTCCAGACCATCGGCCGGTCGCCATACGTCCAGCCCTGGAATGATGCGCAGCGACGGGATGTGCTCCACGCT
>CAIQEX010000015.1 GCA_903870955.1 uncultured beta proteobacterium | reverse complement strand
GTTGTACCGTTTGAAGGTGATCCGGCAGGCAGTCCCGAAGACCGACAAATCTTCCAGACCTCACGTCTGAATTTTCTGGCGTTGATGTTTTGCCTCATGGTCGGTACAGCGGGGCTTCCCCACCTGTTGACCCGCTACTACACCACCCCCACGGTAGCTGAAACCCGTAGCTCGGTCGCCTGGTCATTGGTTTTCATTGCGCTACTTTACGTTTCAGCGCCTGCACTGGCGGTGTTGGTGAAGTACGAAGTCATGGCGCATTTGGTGGGGCAGCCATTTGACGCGCTGCCATCCTGGATGGCGCAATGGTCGCGTGACCCCACGCTGTTAAGTTTTTCCGACATCAATGGGGACGGTATATTGCAGTTTGCAGAACTCAAGATCGGTCCCGATCTGGTCATGCTGGCTTCGCCCGAAATCAGTGGCCTACCGTACGTGGTGTCGGTACTGGTGGCTGCGGGCGGTCTTGCGGCGGCTTTGTCTACAGCGGATGGACTGTTGCTGACGATTGGCAATGCACTGGCCCACGACGTGTACTTTGAAGGTGAAAGCAACAAGGCCCAATCCATGCGGCGCGTTATGTGGTCTAAATTTGCGCTGCTGGTGGTTGCCTTGATGGCGGCATATGTGGCGGCCCAGCGTCCTGCGGGGATTCTTTATCTCGTTGCAGCATCGTTTTCACTGGCGGGTGCCGCCTTTGTGCCAGCCATGGTGCTGGGTATTTTTTGGCCTGGTGCAACGCGCGTGGGCGCAATCGGCGGAATGCTCACCGGGTTGGCTGTCACCGCCTATTACCTGGTCATAAACCAGGCGGGTGTGCGTCAAGCGCTTGGCTTGGTCGGCAACGGCTTATGGTTGGGCATTCAGCCTGTATCCGCCGGGATATTCGGTGTGTAGGCGGGTCTAGTCGCCACGGTACTGCTGAGTTTGGTCTCCAATCCGGAACCACGGCCAACCGACGCCTAAAGCAGCCACGCAAACTTGCGCTATAATTATGGGCTTCGCCTTGCTGCACCCTGTTTAGACGCCGGGGGTAGCTTTTTCTTTACCCGGTAGTTGGCAGTAACAGCCAATGGATTCCGGGGACATCCACAAGGAGTATCAATGCGTCATTATGAAATCATCCTCATGATCCATCCGGATCAGAGCGAACAAGTTCCCGCCATGCTGGAGCGTTACAAGGGCATGATCACCGCTGGCGGTGGCAAGGTGCACCGTGTTGAAGATTGGGGCCGTCGTCAGATGGTTTACATGATCAACAAGTTGGCCAAGTCCCACTATTTGTGCATCAATATCGAGGCCGATCAGGCTGTGATGGCTGAACTCGAACACGCGTTCAAGTTCAATGATGCAGTATTGCGTCACCTGACCGTTCTGAAGAAGAAAGCCGAAACTGGTCCTTCATCCATGATGAAGACGGTCGAGCGCGAAGATGCGCGCAAGGCCCAACAGGCTGACTACCAACAACAAGCCTGAATTTGATCACCTGATTTCCCAATAGGAGTGCCAGCCAACACATTGGATCTAACAGCCTGTATCGCCGAAGTGGAAGCCATGCGCTACACGCCGGCAGGCATACCGGCCCTGAACTGCAGACTCGAACACGAGTCGCAAATTCAAGAGGTTGGAGAAGTTAGAACTGTGAAGATGGTCATCAAGGCAGTTGCCTTTGGATCCCAAGCTGAAAGGCTCGCCGCACAGGCGATCGGAAGCGAGTGGAGGTTCAAGGGGTTTCTTGCCAACGCACGCCAGGGAAAGACGGTTGTTTTTCATATTCAAGATTTTTTGCAAGACTAATTTTTAGGAGTCCATCATGCCCGGACCAAAACGTTTCAATAAAGACAAGCGCCCCAAGCGCAATACGCAATCTCTTCTGTTCAAGCGCAAGCGCTTTTGCCGCTTCACCGTAACTGGCGTCGAAGAGATCGATTACAAAGACATCGATACCTTGCGTGACTTCATTGCCGAAAATGGCAAGATCATTCCCGCACGCCTGACCGGCACACGCGCAATTTTCCAGCGCCAACTCAACACCGCTATCAAGCGCGCACGTTTTCTCGCGTTGCTGCCTTACAGCGACCAGCACAAGATCTAAGGAGACTGACCCCATGCAAATCATTCTGCTCGACAAGGTCGTCAACCTCGGCAACTTGGGCGAAATCGTCCGCGTGAAAGACGGTTACGCACGTAACTTCCTTATCCCTTCTGGTCGTGCACGCCGTGCTACCGAATCTGCCAAGGCAGAATTCGAAGCCCGCCGCGCTGAACTGGAAAAAGTGGCTGCTGCCAAACTGGCTGAGTCACAAGGCCTGGGCGAAAAGTTGGGTGGCACGACCATCAAGCTGACCCAAAAGGCGGGTGTAGATGGCCGTTTGTTCGGTTCAGTCACCAACTCGGATATCGCCGAAGAATTGGTCAAAGCTGGCTACAAGGTTGCCAAATCGCACGTGCGTATGCCCAATGGCCCGATCAAGGTCATTGGTGACAGCACAGTGAGCGTTGCGCTACACACGGACGTGGTGGTTGAAATCACCGTGTCGGTTTACGGCGAAACGGCTTAACAGCACCCAAACGCTCCGTCCTGCTCGCAGGCCGGCAAGCTAAGCACGAAAAAGCCGCCGGGGCTATCCCCAGCGGCTTTTGTCATTGTGGGGCGGGCTTATCCACCGGATTGCACAGCTTGTACACAGTTATACGAACGGTTATACCCAGCTAATGCCCTCGACGATGACGGCCTGGCGACGTAGCATCCATGCATCCAAGGAACCTTCATGTCAGCCAATATTTTCCCGGTCGATGAATATGGGCAAGACCGTCAAATAGCCCAGCTCCGAATTCCTCCCCATTCCATCGAAGGTGAGTCCAGTGTGCTCGGTGGCCTGCTATTGGATAACACGGCCTGGGATCGGGTCGGCGATATTCTTGCGGAGGGGGATTTTTACCGCTATGAGCACAAGCTGATTTTCGGTGCCATTGGAATGCTGGTGAATGCCAACAAACCAGCCGATGTCATTACTGTTTTTGAGCACTTGCAAGGTCAGGCAAAGGCCGAGGAAATTGGCGGTTTGGCCTACCTGAATTCATTGGCCCAGTACGTTCCCAGTGCCAGCAACATTCGCCGATATGCCGAAATCGTGCGCGATCGTTCGATATTGCGCAAGCTGGTCACTGCCAGTGACGAAATCGCAACCAGCGCGTTCAATCCCAAGGGCCGGGCGGTATCTCAAATTGTTGACGAGTCCGAACAGAAAATTTTCAACATTGGAGAGCAGGGCAAGCGCAACAAACAAGGCTTTCAGGCCATGGACACGCTGGTGGTGAATTTGCTGGACCGTGTGCAGGAGATGGCCGACAACCCGAATGACGTGACAGGCGTTCGGACCGGTTTTTATGATCTGGATCGCATGACTGCGGGACTGCAGGCTGGTGATTTGATTGTTTTGGCCGCCAGACCTTCGATGGGAAAAACCGCCCTGGCCATCAACGTAGCGGAACATGTCGCATTGAACGAGGGCCTGCCGGTTGCGGTGTTCTCCATGGAAATGGGCGCCGCCCAGTTGGCGGTGCGTGTGGTGGGTTCGATCGGCCGCATTGACCAAGGCCATTTGCGTACTGGCCGGTTAACCGATGAGGAGTGGCCTCGCCTCATTGAAACCATAGAAAAGCTGCGTACGATATCGCTGCATATTGACGAGAGTCCCGGTCTGACCTCCAGCGAGGTGCGCGCCAACGCGCGTCGTCTGTCCCGTCAATACGGCCAACTCGGGTTGATCGTGGTGGACTACCTGCAACTCATGAGCGGCAGCAGCAATGACGGTGAGAATCGCGCCACCGAATTGGGCGAGATTTCCCGGGGATTGAAAATGCTGGCGCGCGAACTCAAGTGTCCGGTGATCGCGCTTTCTCAGCTTAATCGCAGTGTGGAGCAACGTCCCGACAAGCGTCCCATGATGAGTGACTTGCGCGAATCCGGTGCCATTGAACAGGATGCGGACATCATCATGTTCATCTACCGGGACGAGTACTACACCAAAGAAGCTTGCAAGGAGCCAGGTGTGGCCGAGGTCATCATTGCCAAACAACGAAACGGTCCCACTGGGACCGTTAAGTTGGCATTTCTTCGCAACATCACCAAGTTTGAAAGCTTGGCCAGTGGTGGTGGCGGGGACTATTGAAATAGGTTCCCCCGGGTTAATTCGCAGCGTGTAACTCTCTGCCCCCTCAAGTGGTCAACCCGGCACCGGGTTGCCATTGCGTTCCGGCTACAACACTTCGCTGGCAAAGTCGGCCAGTCTGGAACGCTCACCGCGCGCCAGCGTGATGTGCCCACCATGCGGCCAGCCCTTGAAGCGATCCACGGCAAATGTCAGGCCTGAAGAGCCTTCAGTCAGATAGGGCGTGTCAATCTGGGCCAGATTGCCCATGCAGATGATTTTGGTACCAGGTCCGGCACGGGTAATCAGCGTCTTCATCTGCTTGGGCGTCAGGTTTTGCGCCTCGTCAATGATCACGTATTTGTTGAGGAAGGTGCGACCCCGCATGAAGTTCATGCTCTTGATCTTGATGCGGCTGCGGATCAACTCATTGGTGGCAGCACGGCCCCATTCCCCGGCGCTGGTATCGGTCTTGCCCAACACCTCCAGGTTGTCATCGAGCGCACCCATCCATGGCCCCATCTTCTCTTCCTCTGTCCCCGGCAGGAAACCAATGTCCTCGCCCACGCTGACCGTGGCCCGGGTGACAATAATTTCTGTATAGCGGCGGTCATCGAGGACTTGGGTCAATCCTGCAGCCAAAGCCATCAAGGTCTTGCCGGTGCCTGCAGTACCCGTCAATGTGACAAAGTCGACTTCCGGGTCGGTCAGCAGGTTCATGGCGAAGTTCTGCTCGCGGTTGCGTGTGGTCACGCCCCAGACGGCATTCTTCAGGTGGTTGAAATCTTTCAGTGTTTTGAGCACGGCTGTGGTACCGCGAATTTCGGTCACGCGGGCATACAGACTGGGTTCGCCGGGAGATTCGAAGTAGACAAACTGATTAATCAACATGCTCGGCACGACCGGGCCATCCACCTTGTAAAAGGTGTGTTGACCCTGCTGCCAGCTTTCGACACTCTGGCCGTGTGTGGCCCAGAAATCGGAGGGCAGGGCGAGGCTACCGGAGTACAGCAGGTCCCCGTCTTCTAGCGTCTTGTCGTTTTGATAATCGTCGGTTGCCAGACCCAAGGCGCGCGCCTTGACACGCATATTGATGTCTTTTGACACCAGCACCACTTCACGCGGTGCGTAACGTTTGCGCAGTGCCTCCACCACACCAAGAATCTGGTTGTCAGCCTTGCCTTGGGGCAAGCTCGTGGGCAGGGCATAGTCCAGAGGTTGGGTCTGGAATAGCAGTTTCCCGCGCGCATCCCGGTGGCCAGTGCTGGCGAGTTGAAAGCCCGCTGTGATGTCTGCGCCGGGGGTTCCGGCGAGAGCGTCAAGCGTGCGGCTGGTTTGCCGCGCATTTCGCGCCACCTCGGTCATGCCCTTTTTGTGGCCATCCAGTTCTTCCAACACGATCATCGGCAGATAGATATCGTGCTCTTCAAACCGGAAAAGGCACATCGGGTCGTGCAGCAGCACGTTGGTGTCCAGCACAAACAGTTTGGCTGGCCCCGTGTTCAGGCGTTTGGTGCGCTTGGTGTTGCCGCCAGACTTGGCAACGGTTGCTTTTTCGGTCTTCGCAGTGGACTCCAGTGCAGCAACCTGTGGCAGGAATTTAGGACTTTCTTTAGCCACCGTTTTGTTCAGTGGAACGACTACACCCTGGACAGGTGCCAATTCGACTCGTTCAACTTTGCGTTGCGGTCGACTGGCCGGGCGCGCAACGGCTTCAAAGGCTTTTGCGGGTAGACGATCAGCACGCTTGGTGGGGGCGGGAGGCAGGGGCATGTAGTGTGGCTCGTGAAGAAAGGTTTATGAAAAAACGATGCCGTAAAAATGAAAAAGCCACCTTGAGCCAAGGTGGCTTTTTGCGAAAACGCGGTTGTGAGGGTCAACGGCATGCTGCTCATTATGCATAAGCTTTGTGACACCGCCAGAACCGACGTGCGTCAAAACAACAATGGCATCAGGCGGCTTTTTTGTTCAACAATTTCACAGACTTAAGAACTTCATCCACATGGCCCGGCACTTTCAGGCCGCGCCATTCTTCCTTGAGCAAGCCATCCGCGCCGACCAGGAAAGTGCTGCGTTCAATGCCCTTCACCTTCTTGCCGTACATGATCTTGTTCTTGACGACGCCAAACATGTGGCACAT
>CAIQEX010000014.1 GCA_903870955.1 uncultured beta proteobacterium | reverse complement strand
TTTCCCCAGGCTTTGAGTGCGGCAGACACCGCAGCGAATTCAAATTCAAAAAGCAGTTGTTCTTCTGCGGCCGCCCTCAGCAGCGCATCGGGGCTGTGCAGAGCGGTTCCCTGAGGTCCGCGTATGAGTGCCTCGTGCGCGTAAATACCCGGCTTGCTCAGATTGAGAATGGGTTGAAAGACCGGGTAGAGCGCAGCGTCTTCCAGCAAGCGCTCCAGCGGACCATGGCCACCACTGAAGTGAACCTGCGAAAGCGCAAGGGCCTGGCTCACTCTGCTGGAACCATGCTGCAGATCCGGTTGATGCATTGAACCCGCATCCCCGTCTGTTTCGGCGGTGCCGCCTCCATCTCCCGGATTTGGGCAATGCGCACCGTGCAATCGCCAGCAATGGTTGAGCACAGCGCGGCGTCGGAAATCCCCACCTGCTTTTGTGTCTGTCGGTAGTCCTTCAGAAACTCGCCAGCGATCTGGGTAGAGTTCATGTGGCCCACCCGTGCATAGCTGAGTGCCCCCACAAAACCAAAATATTCAATGCCCAGTTTTTTCAACGGCGCGCGGGCTTGTGCATTGCGCATGTCGCGCACACATTGCGCATAAGCGTTGGTGTCGCGGTACATTTGTTTGAAGCATTGCTCCTGCGCCTTGAGAGCCTCCTCAGCAATGGTTTGTTGCTGCGCAGTGGACACTGCCATAGCGCTGTGCGAGAGGCAACAAAGCACCAGCGCCACTGCTGTGGATACAAGAGCCGGGTACTTTGCCTGATTCATTTCACTCTTCATAAAAGTGGCCCTCGAACGAGGGCCAGCAGATACCGATGGACTTAATTTAGGCGCGTAACGCGCGGTGTGGGTGGGCTTACTGGCGAGTTGGCCTTGAAGTAAGCAATAAATGCTTCCAGGTCCAGCATCTTCGTATCTTTGATATTGGCGCCAGTGGCCATGACCGTGAAGTTGTCACCACCCGCGGCCAAAAAGCTGTTGGTCACAATCTTGTAGCTCTTGGTCGGGTCGATGGCCACGCCGTTGAGTTTGAGCGTTCCGGCTACGATTGGACTGCCTGCCAGGGCGAAGTCACCAGCAATCTTGCTGTTGTCAAAGGTGTAGGTGAGTCCCTTGGATACTTGCAACAAGCGGCCTGCGCCGCCGGTCGCTGGATTGGTCTTTGCAGCGCGGTTAACGGCAGACCATTGCTGCTCCAATAGACTCTGAATCTGTGCCCCGGTCAGGGTCAAAGTGGACAAGGTGTTGCCGAAGGGCTCCACGTCATTCAGCATTTTGTAGGTGACGGTTCCAGCTCCCGTAAAGACCAGGTCGGCACGCACACCACCCGGATTGGTGATACCAATGTCTGCACCACCAGGCGCGCCTAGCAGATACGAGTCTGCCATCACGCCGCCCATGGCGCCTTCGGCCGTTTCATCGCGTGTTGTGCTGTTCGGCAAAGTAGCGCGGTTGATGCTGGCGGTAATGCTACCCACACCTTGCGCGGCCAAAGTGGCGGACAGAGTTTTGTACTTGGTTACCAGTGCATCAATAACCGTATCCTTGGTTACCGCGGTAAAGCCACTCGGCAACACCAGTGACGGGGCAGTCGTGTTATCAGCTTGCTTCTGTGGCGCTGCATCGGCTTGAATCACGGGCACCGTATCGGCACTGACGGATACCAGGCCCGCATTGGGCTTCAACACCATATCAATCGCACTCACGGCACCGCCGTAGTAACCGGTCGAGGTCAGCAGGATGTTTTTCTTCGCGGCCTTGGCAGCATAGTTGCAGACATATTCCTGGTGCGTGTGCCCGCTCACAATCACGTCCACATCGGCGCTGAGCTTGTCCACGATAGTGGTGATGTCGCCTGCAAAACCGGGGCAGGATTTGTCATTGATCGTCGTGGCCGTAGTTTGGCCACCCTGGTGAATCAGCACCACCACCGCGTTCACGCCATTGGCCTTCAACTGCGCCGCGTACTGGTTGATCACGGCGGATTCTTCCTTGAATTCCAGACCCGCCACGCCGGTTGCAGAGACGGCTGTCGGAGTACCCTGGAAAGTCAAACCAATAAAGCCCACGCTGACCGTGCCGAAGCGTTTGATATAGGTGGCTGGCAACAAAGTTTTACCGGTAGCCGTGACGTTCACATTGGCTGCCAGGTATTTGAACTTGGCGCCAGGGTAAATCCCATTCACCAGACAGGTGTCGGTTCCCACCACACCTTGGCCATTGGCGGCCGGGAAGCAACCACCGTTTTGCATGCGCAGCAGTTCGGCGCTACCACGGTCAAATTCATGGTTGCCTACTGAAGAAACTTCCAGCCCGATGGTGTTGAGAATATCCACCGTGGCTTCGTCATGCGTGATCATGGATTCGAACGGTGACGCACTGATGGAGTCACCCGCACCGACCAAAATACTGTTGGGGTTCGCAGCCTTGAGGTTTTTGACCAGGCTTGCCAGGTAGGCTGCTCCGCCCACCGTGACCTTCAGGCCTGAGCCACCGTTTGGCAACACCATGGTGCCACCATTGCTGGTGGACGGAGGCGCAAAGTTTCCGTGGAAATCATTGATGGCAATTAAGCGCACATTGACTGGCTTGGCTGCCACTGCGTCCAGCACCGCGTCCAGGGCATTGCCACTTTGCGTCGCGGTCTTCGCCACCAGTTTGTCACTAATTAGATCCTTCACCGCACTGACATCAACGCCGTTGAGCGCTAGGTCATTCAGTATCTGCGTCTGAGCTGCAGCCAGTTTGTCCGGAGCCACGGTGGCTGCCTTGCTGGCGCCAAAGGCAGCAAAGAAGGCGGCCGTGTCTGCGCTGTCGCTGGATAGCGAAGCCACCAACTGCTCGGTCAAGGGCGTGACATTGGCGGTGGCCGTGCTGCCGCTGCCATTTGCAACGGAATGTAGTTTGTGGGTGGCGTCGCTGGCCTCGAGCATGCAGGGGAAGGCACCGGATGCGAGGATCGTATAGCTTCCATCGCTTGCTGTCTTGCCCGTGTTGAGCACACCGTTAACGCACATCACAGAGATGTTTGCGCCACCCATGGCGGCGCCCGTGGCAGCCACTCCTGTCACGGTAAGAGGCGAGACGTTGGCGCTGCCCCCGCAACCAAACAGAGCAGCCGAACCCAGGGCGGCGGTGCAAAGCGAAAGCAGAAGTCCCTGACCGGGGCGGATGGATAGAGGAAGTTTCATGGTGAGTCCTAAAGATGGGCTTGTCACATGCTATGTGCCCAATATGAATGCACTGTGACAAAAAAAACGGCGACCCTTGCGAGTCGCCGTATCAAAACCTTGGAATCAATTAAGCAAAATACTAATTAGAAGTTGTAACGGATGCCCAAGCCCAGAGCGTGAGGATCATCCCCGCCGGTAATAACCTTGGGGAAGTTGTCAGAACCAACCAGCGTGCCCTTGGCCTTGTTGCCATTGTTGATCTGTGTGTAGTAACCATAGGCTGTCAGATCCTTGGCCAGG
>CAIQEX010000013.1 GCA_903870955.1 uncultured beta proteobacterium | reverse complement strand
CCATGGACTTGAAGCGCGGCATCGACAAGGCAGTGACTGCTTTGATCGCCGAGTTGCAAAAAGCGTCCCGCACCACCACCACCAGCAAAGAGATCGCCCAAGTCGGCTCCATCTCTGCCAACTCTGACACCAGCATCGGTGAAATCATCGCCAACGCCATGGACAAAGTCGGCAAAGAAGGCGTGATCACTGTGGAAGATGGCAAGTCACTGCAAAACGAACTCGACGTCGTCGAAGGCATGCAGTTTGACCGCGGCTATTTGTCGCCCTACTTCATCAACAACCCCGACAAACAAGTCGCCTTGTTGGACAACCCCTTTGTGCTGCTGTTTGACAAAAAGATCAGCAACATCCGCGAACTGCTCCCCACTTTGGAAGCCGTTGCCAAAGCCGGTCGTCCATTGCTCATCATTGCCGAAGAAGTTGACGGCGAAGCGCTGGCAACTTTGGTGGTGAACACCATCCGTGGCATCCTGAAGGTTGTGGCTGTCAAGGCTCCTGGCTTCGGCGACCGTCGCAAGGCCATGCTGGAAGACATCGCTATCCTGACCGGTGGCAAGGTGATCGCTGAAGAAATCGGACTGACCCTGGAAAAAGTGACTCTGGCTGACCTCGGTTCCGCCAAGCGCATCGAAGTGGGCAAAGAAAACACCATCATCATCGACGGCGCTGGCGCTGCTGCTGACATCGAAGCCCGCGTCAAGCAAGTGCGTGTGCAAATCGAAGAAGCAACTTCCGACTACGACCGTGAAAAGCTGCAAGAGCGCGTGGCCAAGTTGGCCGGCGGTGTTGCCGTGATCAAGGTTGGCGCTGCCACCGAAGTCGAAATGAAGGAGAAGAAAGCCCGCGTTGAAGATGCACTGCACGCTACCCGCGCTGCTGTGGAAGAAGGCATCGTGGCTGGCGGCGGCGTGGCTCTGTTGCGCGCCAAGCAAGCTGTGGGCGAACTCAAGGGTGCCAACGCTGACCAGGACGCCGGTATCAAGCTGGTGATGAAGGCCATCGAAGCTCCCCTGCGCGAAATCGTCTACAACGCAGGCGGCGAAGCCTCTGTGGTGGTGGCAGCTGTGTTGGCCGGTAAGGGCAACTACGGCTTCAACGCTGCCAACGACACCTACGGCGACATGATCGAAATGGGTATTCTGGACCCCACCAAGGTGACCCGTACTGCTCTGCAGAACGCCGCCTCTGTGGCATCCCTGATGCTGACGACCGAAGCCATGATTGCCGAGTCCCCCAAGTCTGAGTCCGCTGGCGGCGGCATGGGTGGTGGTGATATGGGTGGGATGGGTGGGATGGGCGGCATGGGCATGTAATGCCTTTGGCTCGCCTTGCCTGAGGGCGTATGGCGGCGTTGCAAACGCTTGCCGTACCTTTGGTACTGTCAGCGCGTTTGCGCCTTGCCATACACCCTCATGCTGCGTTGGAGTGACGCTTTGTTACTCTCGCAAAATACAAAACCCCGCTGGGCTTGCCTTGCGGGGTTTTGTTTTTGGGGGGGAGCTTTTGTGCTTTGTGGTTTTCGCGGCGTTTGCTGTTGTTTTGTTTTTACAGCTTGTTTAGATTCAGTTTCTTTCTTGCCTTGAGTGCGGCGTCGCGCACGAAGCAATCTTCTACATGGTCATTGACCAGGCCCATGGCTTGCATGAAGGCGTACATGGTGGTGGGGCCGACGAACTTCCAGCCGCGTTTTTTCAGGTCTTTGGAGAGTGCCAGGGACTCGGGGCTTTGCGTCATGGCGCGCAAGGTTTCGCGCGTCATGTGGCTGGGGCGTGACGCGGGGTTTGGCTCAAACTTCCAGAAATAGGCGGCCAGTGAATTCTCAGACTCCAGCAACTTTTCAGCACAGCGCGCGTTGTTGATGGCAGCCTCGATCTTGCCGCGGTGGCGGATGATGCCGGCGTCGTTCACCAGACGCTCTATGTCCTTGTCGCCAAAACGCGCCACCTGTGTCCAGTCGAAATTGGCAAAGCCTGCGCGGAAGTTCTCGCGCTTTTTCAGGATCGTGATCCAGCTCAGGCCGGCCTGAAAACCTTCCAGGCAAATCTTCTCGAACAGGCGTCGGTCATCGGTAACCGGGAAGCCCCATTCGCGGTCATGGTAGTCGCGGTAAATCTGCGACTCATCGACCCAAAAGCAGCGCGTAGGTTCAGTTGTCATAGCCCGCACTGTAGCCGGAGTTCGTCAGCCAATTGCGCGGCGGATGTGAATTGAATCCCCTTCCAGCCGAGTTCCCGGGCTACGTCCACATTGCCTTGCAGATCGTCAATAAAGACCGTGCGCTCAGGCTCCAGTTGGTAGCGCGTTTGCAGCAGCTGATAGATGTCCGGATTGGGTTTGCTAAGCAACACGTCACCGGAAAAAATACCGCCGTCGAAATGCTGCAGGAAGGCGTGCTTCTGCTCCAGCTCACGGGCATAGGGACGTGGCATGTTGGACAAAAAGTAAAGGCCACGCACGCCATCGTTGGCTTGGCGTTTGGCTTTTAGGGTTTGTAGTACTGCCACTGTTTCCGTCATCGGGACAAGGCAATTGCCGATGCTGGTCACGAGGGCCTTCACTGCGTGCCTGTCAAGTGCCAGACGGTCCGTCAAACGGTCTACAACCGCATCCATTTCCAGCAAGCCCCGGTCGTAGTCCTGCCAGTCGTCATGGCTGAACATGGCATGTGCCAATTGCTTGGCCTCGTCGGGTGTGGCTGCACGTTCGGGGAAGGTGGTGGCCACTATCTCGATGGGTCGCCACGTGAACAACACGGCACCAAAGTCAAACACCACATTCATGTCGCAGAACTTTCAAGTGAGGCATCGCGCAGGGCGCGTTTGAGGGCCGCCGCCAGCTTGGCGGGACGGGTTTGACCGATTGTCACATCGGGTGTTGCATGCCAGTTGGCGCAGCGTTGAATGGCCTGTGCGACATGGGTGATCTGATCTGCGCTCCAGACACTGCCGGGCTGCGCATGCAAGGCCTTAACTTCGAAGATTCCTTGCGCGCGATGGGCCTTGGCATCCAGGCGGCCGATCAGTTCCCCGCAGCACAGAATCGGCAACACAAAGTAGCCATGCACGCGCTTCTCTTCGGGCGTGTAGCACTCCAGCCGGTAATCGAAATCGAACATCTCCAAAGCACGCTCACGGTCCCACACAATGGGGTCAAACGGAGACAACAGTGCGGTATGTGAGGCCAGCAGCTTGTTGGCTCCTGCCTTCTTCAAAATGGCCTCTTGACTGGCGTGCATATAAGCTGGGGCGCTCCAACCTTCCACTTCAACCTGCAGCAAAACACCCTGCGCAACCAACCCCTCCAGATCGGCATCTTTCAAACGGGGTTTGCTGCGGTAATAGTCGTGCACCCAGCGCGCCTGGGAGATGCCCAGCGCCGCCACCGACTTTTCCATAAACCGTTGGCGCACTTGTTCTGTGGTGGGTGCTTCGGAACTTGCAACAAGTTGCGGCGCCACCCGCTCGGCCAAATCATAGACACGCTGAAACTTCTCGCGCCGCGCCACCATCAGATCACCCGACGCAAACAGGGCTTCGAGCCAGCGCTTTTCGTCCTTCCAGCCCCACCAGGGCGACCCGCCACCTTCCTTGGGTTCGAAATCCGAGGTCTTCACCGGGCCGTTGTCACGGATGTGCGCGAGCAGCTTTTCCAGTTCGGCGCGCTGCTGGGTGTGGGACTTTTTGGCGTGCTCCAGACCCCAGTGTTTGCGCGCGTCACGGTTATACAGACGGTGCGACAGCAGATCCTCGATCGGAGCAAAGCAGGCCTCGTGCGCCCAGGTTTCAAAAACCTCACCGTTGGTCAGCGCGTCATCCAGCCAACTCTGCGGGTAAGCGCCCAAGCGCGAGAACAACACCAGATACGGGCTGCGTGCCACCACATGAATGGTGTCGATTTGCAGCAAGCCCATGCGCTCTATACAGGTGCGCAAGGCCGCACGCGTGGCCTTCTTGGGCGTCGGCTGCAACAGGCCTTGCGCTGCCAGTTGCAGGTGGCGCGCCTGTTGCAGCGTGAGTTTCATATTCAGGCGCGCAGTTT
>CAIQEX010000012.1 GCA_903870955.1 uncultured beta proteobacterium | reverse complement strand
CCTGTTCCGCGACATGGAAAAGAAGACCGGCCTGACGGTCAAGGCCTTCTACGCACCCGACTACGCCGGTGTGGTCGAAGCCATGCGCTTCAACAAGGTGCAGGTTGCCTGGTACGGCAACAAGGCCGCCATTGATGCGGTCGATCGCTCGGGTGGCGAAGTGTTTGCACAAGTCAAAAAGGCCGACGGTTCTTTGGGTTACTACTCCTTGCTGATCACGCAAAAGGACAGCCCCTACAACAACCTGAACGACGTGCTGAAGAACAGCAAGTCCATCAACTTTGGTATTGGCGATCCCGGCTCCACCAGCGGTTTCCTGGTGCCCAGCTACTACGTGTTCGCCATGAACAAAGTGGATCAGCGCACCGCCTTCAAGACCATCCGCAATGCCAGCCATGGCGCCAACATCCAGGCGGTTTTGGCCAAGCAACTCGATGTGGCCACCAACAACACCGAAGAAATTGACAAGCTCGAAGCCACCAAGCCCGAAGTCGCCAAAGAACTCAAGACCATCTGGAAAAGCCCGCTGATCCCGAACGATCCGCTGGTGTGGCGCAAGGACCTGGACGCTGGCGTCAAAGCCAAACTCAAGGGCTTCTTGCTGAGCTACGGCCAGACCGATGCCGACAAAGCCGTGCTGAAAAATATATATAACTACAGCGGCTTCAAGGAATCCACCAATGAACAGTTGGTGCCAATTCGCCAGCTCGAATTGTTCAAGGATCGCCGCAAGGTCGAGAACGACGAACAGTACAGTGCCGACGAAAAAGCCAAGCTGATTGCCGAGATCGACAAGAAGCTGGCCGCCCTGAATAAATAAATTTTTACTGCTGTCACACGGTACTTAAGCCCATGTCTGAAACGGCTGCATCGCCCCAACTACAAAACCTGCTGAACCAGGCCACCGCCACGCGCAGTGGCTGGCGCACGCAGCTGGGTTGGGTCGTGGTGCTGGCCGTGCTGGCCTGGGCCTGGAAGGGCGCCGAAATGCGCCCGCTGGATTTGATTAAAGACGCGGGCAACATGGGCACCTTTGCCCGCGACTTTTTCCCCCCCGATTTCCATGACTGGCGCATCTACCTCAAAGAGATGCTGGTGACCCTGCACATTGCGGTGTGGGGTACTGTGCTGGCCATTGTGGCTGCCGTGCCGCTGGGTCTCTTGAGTGCCCACAACGTGGCGCCAGTGTGGGTTTATCAACCCGTGCGCCGCATCATGGATGCCTGCCGCGCCATCAACGAGATGGTGTTTGCCATGCTGTTCATCGTGGCCGTGGGGCTGGGGCCGTTTGCGGGTGTGCTGGCGCTGTTCATCCACACCACGGGCACGCTGGCCAAATTGTTTGCCGAAGCCGTAGAGGCCATTGACCCGCGTCCGGTGGAAGGCATACGCGCCACGGGTGCCCACAAGCTGGCTGAGTTGGCCTATGGCGTGATACCCCAGGTAATGCCGCTGTGGCTGTCCTATTCGCTCTACCGTTTCGAGTCCAATGTGCGCTCGGCCTCGGTGGTGGGCATGGTGGGTGCGGGTGGCATTGGCGTTGTCCTGTACGAAGTCATTCGCAGTTTTCAATATGCCCAGACCTGTGCCGTGTTGCTGATGCTGGTGGTCACGGTGACTTTGATCGATGTGTTCTCGGCATGGCTACGCAACCGCTTTATTTAGCCTGGTCGAATCCGGTGCGCATCCATTGGGGTGCAGGTTGCTTCCAGCAACTGGCAGCCGACGGCCCCGTGGTTGTGCTGGCTGACCGCGCCGCACTCAGCTACGAAAACGAAACCCTGTTGCTCGAGCGACTGGGTGCTCACTGCAAGGCCTGGAGCTGGTTCCAGGGCGGGCTGGCCTCGGTCGCACTGGCACGTTCGCTGTGCGATGAACTCTGGCCGGTGCTGAAAGAATATCCCGATGCAGTCGTGCTGGCCGTGGGTGGTGGCAGCACGCTCGATTTGGCCAAGGTGCTGCGTTATCGGTTGGCTGATACCCGCACGGCCGCTGATTGCTGGCGCAGTAACACCGTGCCTCCCGATGTAACCCGCCATGCGCTGTGGCTGGTACCGACGACGGCAGGTACCGGCAGTGAAGTGACACGCTGGGCCACCGTGTGGGACACCGAAGCACAAGCCGCTCAAAAGCTGTCGTGGTCGCCGGTAGATGGCTATTCAGAAAGCGCGTTTGTGGATCCGGAGTTGAGCTTCAGTTGCCCGCTGCGCCAAAGCCGCGATTGCGCGCTGGATAGCTTGTCGCACGCGCTGGAGGCGTTGTGGAACCGCAATGCCAATCCGATTGCTGAATCCTTTGCAGTTGAAGCCGCGCGTCTGGTGATAGAAAAATTGCCCCTGGTGCATGAGCACCCCGGCAACCACGAAGCGCGCACGGCCTTGGCGCGCGCCAGTTTGCTGGCGGGTATGGCCATGTCACAAACGCAAACGGCGCTGGCCCACGCGCTGTCTTACCAACTCACGCTGGACGAACAAATGCCACACGGCGAAGCCTGCGCAGTCTGGTTGCCCATGGTGTGGGAGTTGGCGTTGGGCGCAGCGCCCGGATGTGATGCGGCGCTGGCGCGGGTCTTTGCGGTGCCGGCGCATGAGGGGGTGCAGTATCTGCGCGGCTGGCTGGACTCGCTGGGTATCAGCCCGCGCGATTTGCGTGACACCTCCGTCGGGCGCAGTGCGCTGGCGCAGGAAATGCGGTCTGCCCGCGGAAGGAATTTCATTGCAAGCCGATAACAAATCCGATTTGATCATCGTCGGCTCGGGCATCGTCGGCCTGGCCTGTGCGCTGGTTGCTGTCGAGCAGGGCCTGAGCGTGCAAGTGGTCGAGCGCGAGAACTTTTGCACCGGCGCATCGATTCGCAATTTTGGCTTTGTCACCGTCACCGGACAGGGCAGTGGCGCCAGTTGGCGGCGGGCGCGCCGCTCGCGTGACATCTGGGCCCACATCGCGCCTCAGGCCGGCATTCCGGTGGAGCACACCGGCCTCTATGTCGTAGCCCAGCGCGCAGAAGCAGAAGCGGTGCTGCGCGAATTGCTGTTGACGGAAGAAGGTGCGGCCTTGTCCTGGCTGGACCCGCTCAAGCTGCACAAGCAGGCCCCGCACCTGGCCCATGCCCATATTCAAGGCGCGTTGTATAGCCCGCATGAATTGCGCGTGGAAGCACGCCATGCCATCGAGAAACTGCGGCTCTGGTTGGCATCCCGTGGCGTGCGCTTTCACATGGGTCAGGCAGTCACGCAGGTGGAATCCGGACGGGTGCATCTGCACACGCAGGCGTTGCAGGCCGAACGCATCGTGGTCTGTCCCGGCACCGACCTGCGTGGCCTGTTCCCGCAAACCTTTGCCAAATACCAAACGCAACTGTGCCAGTTGCAGATGTTGCGCATTCGCCCGCCGCGTGGCTACCACCTCAACGCTGCGGTGATGAGCGACCTGAGTCTGGTGCGCTATCGCGGTTTTACCGAGTTGCCCGGTTCTGCGCGTCTGGAAGACCGTTTGCGTCAGGAGGTTCCACGTGCCCTGCAGCACGGCATCCATCTGATCGTGGTGCAAAGTGCGGACGGCAGTCTGGTGGTGGGCGACTCGCATCAGTATGGCGAAACCATGCCGCCCTTTGTGCCCGCAGAGGCGGAAGAACTGATCCTGGCAGAGATGCAGCGGGTGCTGTGTCTGGGGCACTATTCCGTGCAGGAGCGTTGGACCGGCATCTACCCGAGCGGTGCGCAAGATGCGTTGATTGAAACCGTGCTGCCGGATGTGCAGTTGTTAAGCGTTACCAGTGGCGCCGGCATGAGCACGGCGTTTGCATTGGCAGAAGAATGCCTGAAGGGCGAAAGGATTGCGGTATGACGAGTATTCGGGGTGTGGTGTTTGACTGGGCCGGAACCATTGTCGACTTTGGCAGCTTGGCCCCCATGGGTGCCTTTGTGCGGCTGTTTGCCAACCACCGCATACACATCACCATTGCCCAGGCGCGGGTGCCCATGGGCTTGCCCAAGTTGGCGCATATCGAGGCGCTGGGCGCCATGCCCGAAATTGCCGCGCAGTGGCAGCAGGTGAAAGGTCGCAGTTTCAGCGCGCAGGACGCCGCAATGTTGCTCGATGAATTTGTGCCCATGAGTGCTGCCAGCGCCCTGGAGTGCAGCGACTTCATTCCCGGTTTTCTGGACACCTATGCCTGGCTGCAGCAGCAAGCCATTGGGGTTGCCACCACCACCGGTTACACCCGCTTCATCATGACGCCCCTGATTGCCAAGGCGACCGCGGCAGGCTTTGCGCCCGCGCGCACGATTTGCTGTGACGATGTGGCCCAAAGCCGTCCCAGCCCGTTGGGCATGCAGGAGTGCATGGCCTCGCTGGGCCTGGTTGGTCAGAGCGATCGGGTGGTCAAGGTGGACGACACCGCGACTGGTTTGCAGGAAGGCATTAACGCCGGTTGCTGGACCGTCGGTGTCGCCGCCAGCGGCAACGCCCTGGGCTGGTCGTGGGAGCAATGGGTGAACGCCAGTGAAGACGAACGCGACCATGCTTTGGTGGATGCCCGCCGCACCCTGCGTGAAGCAGGTGCCCATGAGGTGATTGACAGCGTGGCTGACCTGCGCAGCGCATTCGCCGCCATCGAGGCACGTATCGCGGCCGGTGAGGCGCCCTGATCCTCGGGTAGGGGCGCTATAGTGGACCCGCGCGGATGAGTCCTGTCGCGCGCAATCGGGGTCCAGTTCCATGAAAATCAACACGCCACAATTTCCCAGCCGCACCCTGAAGGGTGAGGCTTCAAGCTGGCTCGCCAACGCCATCGCACTGATTGAGGCGGACTACCAGCGCAGCGCGGACACGCACATGATTCCGTTGGCATTGCCGGCGTTTTCGCGCCACGGCATTGACCTGTATTTGAAGGACGAATCCACCCACCCCACGGGCAGCCTGAAACACCGCCTCGCACGTTCGCTTTTTTTATATGCCCTGTGCAATGGTTGGGTGCGCGAAGGCTCGACGATTGTGGAAGCCTCCAGCGGCTCCACGGCGGTCAGCGAGGCCTATTTCGCCCGCCTGCTCGGGTTGCCATTCATTGCTGTGATGGCAAAAAGCACCTCGCCTGAAAAGATCGCCCAAATTGAGTTCTATGGTGGAAGCGCACATCTGGTCGACGCGGCCCACCAGGTCTATGACGTCGCCCGTCAACTTGCGGAACAGTGCAACGGGCACTACATGGACCAGTTCACCTACGCCGAACGTGCCACCGACTGGCGTGGCAATAACAACATCGCCGAGAGCATTTTCAGCCAGATGGCCCGCGAACGGCACCCGATTGCGCGCTGGATTGTGGTCGGGGCCGGCACTGGTGGAACCAGTGCCACCGTGGGGCGCTTTATTCGCTACATGCGATTCTCGACAAAGGTCTGTGTGCCCGACCCGACGGGCTCGGTATTTGGCGCATTCCATCGCACCGGGGACGCCAGCCTCACGGGCCCCGGCTCACGCATTGAGGGCATAGGGCGTCCGCGCGTTGAGGCCAGTTTCATCCGCACCCTGGTGGACGAGATGCAGGAGGTTGCCGATGTTGAATCCATCGCCGCCATGCGCGAACTCTCTCGTCTGCTGGGACGCAGGGTCGGCCCTTCCACCGGCACCAATTTCATCGGCATGCTGACACTCGCCACAGGGATGCGTGCGCGTGGCGAACAGGGTTCCATCGTTTCGCTTTTGTGCGACTCCGGTGAACGCTACGCCGGGACCTACCATGATGCCGATTGGGTTCTAAAGACCTTTGGTGATTGTTCCGATGCAGAGGCCAAGGTCCGGCTGATGGTGGAAGCTTAGGAGTGGGTGTGAAATTGCAACCCGCTGATACCGGACCCCAAGCCTTCCTGAACGCACTCAGCGCCGCGCAGCAGACACAGCTGTTTGCGCTAGGCGCTCAGCCTCGGCATACACCACCGGCCGGTTGGCTGCCCTGGCTTTGCGACGACATGCCGCTGGGGTGGCTTTCCGGCGAGCGTGCCAGTTGGTTGGCACAGCAACTTCCCGACTGCAGCCTGTTGCCGGATGCGCTCGTGTGGCATGCAACCCATGCTGAAAGTAGCCTGCGCAGCGAACAACTGCAATCCGCTTTAATGGCGGCCCGAGATCAGGGCCTGTTAACCGGCTGGCGCAATGAGCGCTTCAGCTTCTGGCACACCGACTGCAGCGCGGCTGATCCACAACGCCCGGCCTTGTTCAACGTGGAACGCAGTGGCTTTCGTTGGTTGGGCATGCTGAGCCATGCGGTGCATGTGAACGGGTTTACAGCGGACGGGTGGCTCTGGTGTGGTCGGCGTGCCTTGAACAAGGCGACCGACCCCGGCATGCTGGACAACGTCACCGCCGGTGGACTACCGAGCGGCGAGACCGCGCAGACTTGCCTGCAACGCGAGTTGGCCGAAGAGGCCGGGCTCTTTCATCTGGAAGGGCACCGGCTGCAAGACGCAGGCGTCGTGCGCACCGCGCGTCTGGAGCCGCAAGGCTGGCACGACGAAGCGGTGCAGGTCTATAACCTGACCTTTGGCAACAACTTTGCGCCCGTGAATCAGGATGGCGAAGTGGCCGAATTTGTCTGCCTGAACCCACAGCAGGTGCTGGACAAAATGCAGGGTGGTGAATTCACAGTGGATGCCGTGCAGACGCTGATTCAGGGCCTGCGCGTTACAGGCTTGCGTTATTGCGCGTAGTTGAGCGCCAGATCAAACACGTCAAAGTTTCGCCAGTGATGATTGCGGTCCAAACGGGGTGCCGGGCGGTTTACGATCAGTGGAACCGTTTGTTCGCCGCGACCACCGTGTGAACGCAGCGGCACATCCAGGCCCGACAAGTCATGCTCCGCAGCAGTGGTGCCCAGTGCTGTGAAGCGGTCGCCCAGCACCACCACATCGCCAATGCGGTCAGAAGGTAGCTCCAGCAGGCGGGCGGCTTGCGCGCGGGGCAGGGCACTTTCAATGCCCTGCAACTTTTGCAGTGCCTCGCACAGCCCATCCGCTGACACATCCTGCGGAAGATAGACGGTGGCAAAAGAACCTAACGCGCCGTGGTGCACCACATAGGGATCGGTGATGGGCAGGATGACGCGAAAATCGTCGCGCTGCAAAAAGTCGCGCAGCCAGTCGCTCAGGTAAATCACCTGCGGTGTGCCATCCATCTTGGTCTTGCCATGCATGCCATGGTCGGCGGTGAGCGCGATCACACAGCCCAGGGCTTCCAACTGCGCCATGTAGCCATCCAGCATGGCGTAGAAATCGTTGGCCTGCGGTGTGCCGGGTGCGTGTTTGTGTTGCACGTAGTCGGTGGTGGAGAGGTACATCAGGTCAGGCCTGCGCGTCTCCATCAGGCGCACCCCTGCTGCAAATACAAACTCCGAAAGATCGGCGCTGTAGACCGAGGGCATGGGCCTGCCCACCAGTTCCAGCACGGCGTCAATGCCATGGGTCTCGAGCGTGGCCGCGTCGGCACATTCGGCCGAAAAGCAGATGCCCCGCAAGCCGTGGCCCAGCAGCGTGCGCAGTTTGTCCTTCGCGGTGACCACGGCCACCGACAGTCCCGCTCTGGCGGCCTCGGCCAGCAGTGTGGGGCAACGCAGCCATCGGGGGTCGTTCATCATCACCGCCTGGCCGCCGGTGTGCTCCAGAAAATAGTTGCCACTGATGCCATGCACGGAGGGTGGCACACCGGTCACGATGGACAGGTTGTTGGGGTTGGTAAAGCTGGGCAATGCGCAGTCGGCGCGCAACGCCACACCCTGGGCCAGGGTGTGCTTGAGCCAGGGCATGCGGCCCGCCGCCACGGCCTGCGCCAGGTAATCGGGTTCGCAACCGTCCACGCACACCACCACCGTCGGGTGCACAGGCATCTTGTAGGCGCGCTGATTGACCAACAATAGGGCTGTGGCGGGAGTCTTCATGGCCTGTATGCTATTCCTCGCATATGGCGAAACTGTGTCATTTGCGTGAAACACGCTGGCATTAAGCTGCGCTAACCCGCTTTGGGCTTAACCCACCGAAAGAACTGCATGGACCGCGAAAAAATCTTGCTGACCCCCGGGCCGCTCACCACCACCCTGCGCACCAAACTTGCCATGCTCAAGGATTGGGGCTCGTGGGATGCGGACTTCAACGCGGTGACGGCCAGCGTGCGCGCCAGTCTGCTGGACATCGTGCATGGCGCTGACACGCACGTGGTGGTGCCCTTGCAGGGCAGCGGCACCTTCAGCGTGGAAGCGGCAGTGGCCACGCTGGTGCCGCGCGACGGCCATGTGCTGGTACTGGACAACGGCGCCTATTGCAAACGCGCCGCCAAGCTCACCACCTTGATGGGGCGGGAAGCCACCAGCCTGGACTTTGACGAGGCGCAGCCGGTCGACGCCGAGGTGCTGGAAACCTATTTGCAAAAGGACACCTCCATCACGCATGTGGTGATGATTCACTGCGAGACCGGGGCCGGGGTGCTCAATCCTCTGCAAGCGGTTGCCGACGTCTGCGCGCGTTTCAAAGTAGGCCTCATCGTGGATGCCATGAGTTCGTTTGCGGCATTGGAGATTGATGCACGCACGACCCGCTTTGATGCGCTGATCGCTGCCAGCGGCAAATGTCTGGAAGGTGTGCCGGGCATGGGTTTTGTGTTTATCCGCAAAGAGGTGCTGGCGGCTTGTGAAGGGCACAGCCAGTCGCTGGCAATGGACTTGTACGACCAATACATCTACATGGAAAAGACCGGTCAGTGGCGTTTTACGCCACCCACCCATGTGGTGGTAGCGCTGGCCGAAGCCATTGCGCAGTTTGTTGAAGAAGGTGGACAACCGGCGCGACTGGCGCGCTACACGCGCAACTACCAAACCCTGGTGGCGGGCATGCAGGCGCTGGGCTTCAAGCCCTTTTTGGATCCGGCAGTGCAGGCGCCCATCATCGTCACCTTTCATGCGCCTGAGGTGCCGGGCTATCACTTCAAGAGCTTTTATGCGGCGGTGCGGGCGCGGGGCTTTTTGTTGTACCCGGGCAAGTTGACGCAGGTCGAAACTTTCCGGGTCGGATGTATTGGCGCCATCGACACGCATGAAATAGAACAGGCCGTGCATGCCATTGAACTGGCACTGCGCGACATGGCAAGCGCTGTATAAATCGAGCGCCAACTTGGCGCATCTGTGGGTGCGCTGATTCGACTGACCCGAGCCGCGGCTGCCACTTTTTGTAGGCGGGCTATTGCATTTAACCTAAAGGTTAATTAGCATATGCCCATGTCCTCCACCGATTCCCTCAGTACCACCTTTGCGGCCCTGGCCGACCCCACGCGGCGTGCCATCCTGGCCCGTCTGTCGCTGGGTGAAACTTCGGTGGCGGAATTGTCCAAACCCTTTGCCATGAGTGGGCCCGCCGTGACCAAGCACCTGAAGGTGCTGCAGCGTGCCGGGCTGGTGCGCCAAGGGCGACAAGCCCAGTGGCGGCCCTGCCAACTGCAAGCCGCACCGCTACGCGAAGCCGCCGACTGGGTGGTGCAGTACCGCCAGCATTGGGAGGAGCGACTGGACCGGCTTGAGGACTATCTGGCCGCGTTGCAGGCCTCCCCAGAAACCCCCTCCTTAACAACCACGAAGGGCACTCCATGAATCACCCGCCGTTTGTCATTTCCCGCCACCTCAAAGCTCCGCGCCAATTGGTATGGGAGATGTACTCCCAGGCCGAGCACCTGATGCACTGGTTCAGCCCCAAAGGCGTGAGCATGTCGCACAGTGCGATGGACTTTCGCGTGGGCGGCACCTTCCACTACTGTCAGGCGCTGGAGGGTGGTGGCGCCTTGTGGGGGCTGTGGCGCTTCCGGGAGATACAAGCTCCTGAGAAGATCGTGCTGATGCAGCATTTCTCCGACGCGCAGGGCGGAGTCGCGCGCAACCCGTGGAGCGCATCCTGGCCACTCCAGACGCTGTCCACCACGACATTTGCCGAGCAGGACGGAGGCACGTTACTGACGATTCAGTGGGAGCCCTACGATGCCAGCGAACCAGAGCAAGACACCTTCCTGGCCGGCCACTCCAGCATGAACCCAGGCTGGAGCAGCGTGCTCGACAGGCTGGAAGAATACCTGTCGCTGCATCAACCGGATTAGGCGAGCCGCCGAAAGGCGACCGGTTTTCCGCGTATGTCCAGGCTTTCAGTTTGGGTAAAGAACGCAGCGCAAGACCTTGCGCTCGCTTCCTGAAAGCAATACCGCTACTTCGTCGGCGATGGCGGCGTGGTCCTCAAACGCGAAGCCGGTGCGCAGGTTCACGCCATCGGGTCGGGACCAGATGGCATGGACTCCGAATTGTTTGCCGCTTCCGACAAGACCCCCTGTAACCAACTCCAGCCGATAGTTTTTATGGGGCAACATTTGTCCCGTTGCAGTCAGGACCTGCAGACCCCCATCACTGAGGTCAACGACCAATGCGGGGACGGCATCAATGGCTTCTTCAGGCCGGAAAGAATAGAAGGGCACGGGTTGCCCACCGGTCTGCAGCAGGAAGAATTGGGAGCGTGCATTGGTTCTCTTTTCAGGTGTCTCGGGATTCATAGTTGTGCTCCGTTGGGTAGACCAATTTCTATTTGACTTTGTATTTGTGACATACACATGAAACAAATTTGTAAAGCAACGGCGATTCAATCAATGCGTCGGGTTCTTGCAGATGCGCAAAGTAAAATTGAATCATGCACAGGTCAGTACCCAAAGTTCTTTTTGTCTCGGCGTCCAACGCCTGTAGAAGTCTGTTAGCTGAAGCGTGCCTCAGGCACCTTGGACAAAACAAATTCAAGGTCTATTCTTGTGGGGTTCCTGATCGCATTGCCGACGCACCGGATAACTGGACGCTGCTCGCGCTGAAAACGGCATCGATCCCTGCGGTCGATTTGGAATGCAAAAATTGGAGTGAGTTCACACGCAACGGTGCTCCGCGAATGGATTTTGTCATCGCCCTGGATGCTGGCACGCTCGCCATGCATCCGTCGTGGCCGGGACAGCCCGTGACGGCCCTATGGGACTATCCCTCGCTCGACTCCAATGCCAATAAGCGTGGCAATGGCGCTGCAGTCATTCATATCCTGATGTCTTTGCGAAGACGCATAGAGCTTCTGGTCAGCCTTCACGCGAAAACCAGAAAGCGCAGTGAGTTGGTGCATGACCTGCAGGATATGTCCCATATCTAAAACCGTCGTCTACCCGACCGCGTGGTGCGGGGAATTCAATTGGGTCAATCCTACTTGTGGCCCTGCAACGGATCCAGCCGCTGGCCGCGCATTAAAGCGATCGGCGAGGCCCAATATTCCTGAATGTTGTGAATCGGGTCCAGCAGAATCTTGCAGCACCAAGCCAGGCCCCACGACGGGCTGCGGATGAAGAACAGATGCACGGTGCGGAACAGCAGACCACCGGCGCCCAGTGCCAGCCACATCAGTCCGACGTCATGCAAATAGCCGCTCAGACCCACAGCCGGTTTGATCAGCCCGAACAGGTTGGGGCTCAGTGCCAGCAACACGGGCAGCGACAGCCAGATCGAAATCAGCACGGCCTTGCGGCGCATATTGAAGCCCACCTTGATGGACTCCTTGTGGTCGTAGCTGGTGTTGTTGATGGCATCAAAACCCCGTGGCTCAAAAAAGATATGGCCGCTTTGGCGTGTCACCATGCCCACCGCCCAGCCCACGATGCCGGCGGCTGCCGGGTCTACAAACAGCAGGGAATAGGCGACTAAAAAACTGATGGCGCTAATCAGATGAAGCGTCTGGTTAATTCGGCACTGGTGATAGTAGCGGTGGTCGTCCCACTGTAGCTGTTGAATTTGCTTCCAGAAATTTTGCATGCGAATCATCCTTGGTGGTGGCGTTGAAAATATGCGTTGGCACACACGCAAGCCAATGTAGAAATCGCCCGTGACACTTTGGTGAAACCGCGTATGACGCAGCGATGACTATTGCGCTGGATCAAAGAAATCCAAGCTTTGACTTTCAAACGGCCCATGACATCAGAGCGTCACCAAGCTAAATCTCGAAATATGCAGGCCTCTAGCCTTGGTGCGGAGGACGGGTATGGTCCCAATCACCGTGCTGCAGCAGCGAGCCGGCGAACATGCCCACGTGTACCTGATTTTGTAGCGGGTAGTGCTTGGTCAGCAAAGCGAGCACGCCCAGCACGGCCACAGTAATGCGCCAACGGTGTGGGGTGGCGATGGGGGCTTTGATGTCAGGCATGAAATTCCAGTTGAAAAAGTTGTAGCAAAGCCGCAGCGATGTTGAGGTTACGAAACGAGAATGACGTCGCCGTTTTTGAGGCGTTTGAGAACCGGGAGGTGGACGAATGCAATGCTGAGCCAGACGGCAATACTGAAATACAAAGTCATCCAGATCACCTCACTCTTCCAGACCTGCCATTGTTGTGACACCACCCAGCGGCCCGACGTATCCAGCACCCCTTGAGACAAACTCAGGTAGTGGCGACCAACGGCTTCGTCGGCGACCCAGCGCGACCAGTACATGGGCACATCCACCAGGAACATGAAGGCCACGTAGGCGATGCCGGTCAGGCCCATGGCCAATAGCAAGGGGCGCAGGCGCTGGCTGCTGCGGGGCCACATGGACAACAGGCTGATGACCAACAGCATGGCCGAGACGCCCCACAACGACTCCTCAATCACGTGCCCGATGTTGGACGTGGTGAGTACGGAATACCAGGAACAGGTTTCTGCCACGGCGATCAAAGGCAAAACTGCCAGCGAGGCCAGACGTCCCGGCCTGCTTTGCATGACCTGTGATATCTCCCGCATCAACAAGGCCCACTGCGTCACAAAACACAACTCGGCGACCGTGGCGACCGAGCGCCCCACGATGACGCTCGATAGCCACGAGTCGAACAGACAAATGCGCTGCACATCAAAAACCGGCAGGGCCGAACGGTAAGCACAGCCCAGCACATAACCGGCGGAAAGAATCAGTTGCAATCTGCGCGACGCATAGACCTCGGAAGGAATGACGCCCTGCTTTTGCCACAACAGGCGTGCGGAATAACTCAGCGCGAGCACGTTCAGTGCACTCACCACGCAAAGCAAAAACCACCACACAAAAACCTCTGTTGCCATAAGTCACCCCTCAACGTCGTTGAGCCAATCAAGGTATTAATATATACGATATATATCGTTTTGCAAGTGTGGTTTGTCTGCGAGCGAACACTCGTCATACAATTGAAATGAAGACGCAACAAAATGGTTTAAACCACTAACCCAATTGAAGCTGCATGAACAAATCTGAGGCAAACGAAATCGCCGTTACCGGCCTGCGCTACGTGTCAAAAGAAGGCGGCTCTCCCTTTCAGGGCATGGGTGCCAACGGGGAGGTCAGGAGTTGTCTCAAGTGTGGCCAGCACAAGCTCCGAAGCCACGGAGCCATCCACCGCTATCTGGGTGGGTTGATGTTTTTCTGCTTCGATTGCAAGCCGAAACGCCTGAAGCAGTAGCCAGGCGGTTTCGAAATTAGCCCCTAATTTTTGCCAATTTTTCCCAGTTCGTGCTGGATGCTCATGCGGTCCAGTGCCTCGGCGGGCAGTGCCACAAACAGTTCAATACGCCTGCGCAGATTGGCTGCGGCGGCCACCATGGCGTGGTGCTTGGCCTGCTCGTCACCTTTAACTGCATCCGGGTCGTCCACATGCCAATGCGCCGAGATGGGCTGGCCCGGCCATACTGGGTTCACGTCTTCAACCGCGTCATCGCACACCGTCAACACGTAGTCCATCACCGGCGCACCCGCCACGGCGAACTCGTCCCAGGGTTTGCTTCGGAGTCCGTCCGTCGGTAGCCCGTTGTTCTTCAGAAACTCCAAGGCCAGAGGATTCACAAAACCTTTTGGAAAGCTTCCAGCAGAATAAGCCTGGAAGCGACCTTTGCCCAAAGCATTCAGTTGTGATTCGGCAATCAGGCTGCGCGCCGAATTGCAGGTGCACAAAAATAAAACATGGAAAATTTTGTCAGGCATAGAGGTTCCGCAAGAATGGCTGACCATTCTAGGGGGCATTTCGCCCCCTTTGCAGAACTGTGGCGGTGCAATTGGCGTTAGCTGTAGGTGGCAGCCAGGTTGGATGCGGCCACGGTCACGGTTTTGCCGGTTGATGCGCTGTATGTTTTGGACGTAATCGTGTCAGTGAAAACATAGTCGCCCTTCACTGCATCCGCAGTGATGGTCATCAACAGATAACCGCGTTTCATGGTGTTGGCAAAGTTCAGATCATCGATCAACCCGAGCCCGGCGCCGATCGCACCATTGCCCAACTGTTGCACCAGGACGCTGCCATCCAGCGAACTCGCCAAGCCACCCAATCCCGCACTTTCAAAACCTGGCGCGGTAACCGATGAAGTGGCAAATTCAACCCCCACTTTGGTACCGTTCAACAGCGTCAGGTTGTTAAACCATGCGTTGTGCGAATCGCCCGATAGAGCAACCAACTTCTTGCCCAAACCGTTTGCCGTTTGCAGGACGATTTCGCGGTTGATGGGATAACCATCCCAGGAGTCCAGGTTGTACGGCAGGCGTGGGTTGAAAGCGGGATTTAGCAAGGCCGTCTGGGTTGGAGACAAGGCAGCGGGTCCTGCGGCGGCACGGGTAGCCTTGGCGGTCAAATAGTCGGAAATTGCAGATTGCACTGCAATCAAATTGGCTGACGTTGGATTGGCCGCTGCCGCTGTTTGCGCTTGCAGAACCGAGGCCGGCAACCACATCTTGGCCATGATGTCCTGGTTGCCAACAATCTGCCAAGTGGCAGTCGATTTGGCCATCGCACCGGTGAGCCATGCCTGCTGGGTGGCACTGATCATGGTGCGCGATGCGTCCGGGTAAAGACCTGTCACGGGGTCTTTGCTGAGTCCGGCACTGTAATCAGCATAGGCGTAACCGGCAGTTATCGGGTCACCAAAATTGGCATATTGTTTGACTCGACCCTCGATGCGGGTGTCCAGCATATGCAGCGAGAACAGGTTGCCGAAGTCAAAGCTCCGGTATATCTTGAAGAGGTCCCCTGACGCGTCGGTGCGAATCGGCATCCACTCGTGGTAGGCCTGTGCTGCCACTGCCTTGCGAGCAGCCCAAGTGCCTTGCGTCGCCACATCGTGATTCTGTGCGCCATCCTTGTAGGCATTGTTGGCAAACTCGTGGTCGTCCCAAATCGTGATCCAGGGCATCTTGGCATGCAAGGCTTGCAGATTGGCATCGAGCCGGTATTGCGCGTAACGCGTGCGGTAGTCGTTCAGGCTGACGATGTCGTTGGCCGGGATGACCACCCGGCCCAGGCTGGCGGCCGTGACCGTTGGGTCGGTTGCGTTGGTGTTGCCGAACTTGCTCGGGTCCGAGCCGTACTCATAAATGTAGTCACCCAGGTGAATGGCAAATTGCGCATCTGAATTGGCAGCGCTGTTATAGACATTGAAGAAACCGGCTGAATACAAAGTGCAGGAAAACACGGCAAACTTGACCGAGGTGGCGCTGGCGGACGGCAGGGTGCGGGTCGTGCCGACGGGCGAAAACGATCCGTCTTCGTCCTTGAAGCGATAGAAATACGTGCTGTCCGGCGACAGTCCGGTAGCGTCCACTTTGGCCGTGTTGCCGGCCGCCTTGGTGGCGATTACCTTGCCGGAACTCACGATGGTCTTGAATGCGGCGTCTTTGGCAACCTGCCATGTCAAGCGCACGTCGCCGGTTTGATTGGGACGCGCGGCATGGGTCCACAGAATCACACGGTCGGTCAACGGATCTCCGCTGGCCACTCCGAAATGGAACTGCGCCGGCGTGTCGCAACCGGCCAGCGTCGCGCTGCCACCGACGGCTGCCAGCGTTGCGGTTGTTGTGAGGAAATTGCGTCTCGTGGGATTTGTCATGTCTCGGCCTTCATGGTTGCGGTGTAAATCAAATATTCCAACATCCGAATGTGACGAATTGACGATTGGGGCGAATAACCCTGCAGGTTGTGCCTTGCTCTGTCACCAGACTTTCATGCATTGGGCAGATCATGAAAGGGCGGCGCTGTGCCGCTAACAACCATCGCGAGGTTCCCCATGTCCAATGACCCCAAGCTGGAAATTCAGTTCAGCGCGCTCGATCAGCATGCACCTGAAGCATTTGATGAAGAATATGAAACCGTTGGCGATTACCACCGCAAGGCGGCGCAATATTTTGCGCAGGCCGCCAAGCATCACCTGGCAGCTGCCGCAGCGGATGACGATGGCGACGAGGCAGCCCTGGAGATGCATGCCTTCAAGGCTTACCGCAACCAGCTCAACGGAGTTCAATGCGCAGAAATCGCTGTGATGGAGAGCGATGAAGACATCGACGCCTTGGATGGTTTCGATGAAGAAGCCAGCGAAGTTGTGGAAGCGGCTAGCGCCTAAGCATTCATTTGCCCGGCACCCGCAAGTTTCCTTCAGGGGCCATTCAGGCACGTGGCCAGAATGATTTGCGTGGACGGGTGCCGCGGCAGTGACTGGTGGTTGGTTCCGGGCACGACAATCACCGGGCCGGGTCTGCGCAAGTGGGCCACAAGAGCCAGACTGCTCGGGTGTGAAATCCGTGTGTCCTGCGCGGCCATCAGGATGCTGGTTTTTGCCTGGACCTCGGCAGCATCACGGCGACAGTCAAACTTTTGGTGCAAAGCCCAGCGCATGGAGTGCAGTACCGGGCGATTGCGCACCAGTTGTTCCAGACTCTCGAATGGGGACAACAAAATCACCCGACTGACTTCCCGACGTGCCGCCACCGCCAAAGCCATTGCGGTACCCAAGCTGCGGCCCATCACCACCATCTCGATGCAATCGCCACCTTCCAGGCGACACACTTCATCAAATATTTTCAGTGCGTCGGACTTGGCGGTGGCCTCGGAAGCGCGTCCGCCGGATTGACCAAAACCCCGGTAGTTGAACGCATAAATCGTCCAGGGCCCCAGGTAGGTGGGCATACCGCAGGCCCAGCCGACATGCTCGTTGCGTCCGCCAAAGTAGACCAGCACCCGGCGCTGCGGTGTATCCAGCGGTCGGGCGGACCAGCCTTCCAATTGCACCTTGGAGGTCACCGCCAAGCGCAGCGGGTGCACAGTCTGCTGGCAGACAACCGGGCCACTCAAAAGCGGGCGCACGCGCCGGACCTTGCCAAAAATAATGCGCCCTTGCGCGACCCAGAATAAGGTGGTGCTGACGGCGTAACCCGAGAAGGCACCAAGCGCCAAAGTTGCAAGGCTGACGGACATGCGCACCTCTCAGGAATGGTTAGCCACGCAGGCGTGGCCACAGGCTTACGGCGTGGCGTGCTGAAGCAGCCCCGGCAGCCACGTCGCCGTTGCCGGCACCAGCGCAATCGCCAGGGTGCCGAGAAAGATCGCCAAGAGCGCAGGCAGCACCGCCACCGCCACATAGCGCACCGGCTTGTCGAACATGGCCGAGGCAAAGTAGATGTTCATGCCGGCAGGCGGGCACAAAAAGCCCAGCTCCATATTGGCCAGAAAGATGATGCCAAAGTGCACCGGGTCAATGCCGTAACTCAGCGCCACGGGTAACAACAAGGGCACCAGCACCACCAGTGCGGCAAAAATTTCCATCAGCGCACCGGCCGCAAAAAGGAACACATTCAGCACCAGCAGGAACACCCACTTGTTGGGTATCACGCCCTGCACCCAGGTGATCGCGGCATCCGGAATGCCGGCGTCAATCAGGTAGTTGGTCAGGCCCAGCGCCATGCCCAGAATCAGCATCACGCCACCAATGATCTGGGTGCAGTCGCTGAGGGCCTGGCCCAATGTGCGCCAACCCAATTCGCGGTGCGCCAGCACCTGCGTGAGGATGGCGTAGGCGGCGGCAATGGCCGCACTCTCGGTGGGCGTGGCCAGGCCGCTGACCAGCGCGCCGATGGCCACGAAAGGTGCCAGAATTTCCCATTTGGCGGCCCACAGGGCAACGCCAATGGCGGGGTGGGTAGCCGCAGAGGTTGCCACTCTGTTAGCCGTAGGTGAGTGGGTGAATGAAGCGATGTTGTCTGTACCTTGGCGCTTGAGGTAACCGCCAAACACCAGCAGAAAGCAGACCATGATTGCAGCGGGCAACAGCCCGGCCAGAAACATGGTGTTGATGGGCACGCGCGCAATGATGGCGTACATGATGAGCGGCACCGAGGGCGCCAACAGCACGCCCAAGGCGCTGGCACTGGTGACCAGACTGATGCCGCGTTGCTCTGGAAAACCGGCGTTGCGCAGCAGTGGTAACAGCAAGCCGCCCAGCGCCAGAATGGTGACGCCGCTGCCGCCGGTGAAGGCGGTAAAGGCCGAGCACAGCACCGCACTGGCGACCACGGTGCCGGTGGCACCACCGCCAAAAATGGCGACGAATACAGCGCCCAGACGCTGCGCCGCGCCGGTGCGTGCAAACACCAGACCGGCCAGCGTAAACAGCGGCAGGGCGGGTAACGAGGGGTTAACCGTGATCTGGTAATGCGACAGCGCAATCGACGCCAACGGCAACCCGTCTTGCCAGAACAGTGCCAGGGCCAAGGCGCCCAGCACGGCAAAGATCGGGGCCCCGAAAATCAGCGCCGCCAGCAACGCGATGACGGCCGGCCAAAGCGGCATGGCACTGCCATCCATTTGCCAGGCCAGCAGCACGCCGGCCAATGTGGGCAACACTGCACCGGTCCATTTTTGCCAGCCAGCCTCGAAGCCTTGTGCGCCGAGTTGCAGCCCCAGCAGCGCAAAGCCCAGCGGCATCGCGGCCTGCAGCCACCAGATGGGAATAGCGTAGGCCAGGGTTTGCGCCACCTGGCGTTCACTGTTGACCAGCTGCGCACTGGCCATGCACAGCAGGCCGCAAATCAGCGCGGCAAACAGCTTGCCGTAGAGCTGGCTCGCAGCCGCCAAGCGTGGATGCACGGTGGATGCAAAGCCCTTGCCAAAGCTGCTGAGGTGTCCGTTGCGCAGCGCGGCCACCGAGCCCAGCATGGCCATTACCAGGCCCAGATGCTGCACCACCACCGGGGCGTTTTGTACGCCGCTACCGGCCACCGGGCGCACCAATATTTCAATCAACGGAATCAGTGCCATCAGCACCAGTGCCAGTGCCGCCAGCCCGGCGTCCAGTCCGCGCAGACTTTTCAATGTGAGCCGCACGCTCATTTGGCCGGCAGTGCGCGATAGGCCTTGACGTGTTTGAACACCTCGTCAAAGGTGTCGGCGGGCACCATGGTGCCGCGAATGCGCGGGTACAACGCGTCGGCCAGAGCGTTCCATTCCTTCATCTCGGTGGCCGTGGGGGTGTGCACCACCAGACCGCGTTTCTTCATCGCCTCCACCGCTTCATCGACTTCGCGCCGCGCTTGTGTGCGCATCTGCAAACCGGCTTTCTCACCCGCCGCGCGCAGGGTTGCTTGTCCTTCGGGCGTCATGGCATCCCAGGCTTTCGTGGTTACCACCAGCGCGCCGACGATGGGCGCCCAGTTGATCTCCAGCATGTGCGGCGCGGTGTTGTAGATCTGGCTGGCCAATGCAAAGTAGGGCGTGGAGGGCACCACGTTGATCATGCCGGTCTGGATCGAAGGCAGGATGTCAGCAGTCTCCAGCGGCACCGGCGTGTAGCCCAGGCTCTTCATGATGGTCTGCTGCTCCTGCTCCGAACCCCAGGCAAAAAACTTCATGCGCTTGTAGTCGTCGGGGCGCACGGCGGCGTCTTTGGAGAAGAAGCGCACCCACCCGGCATCACCCCAACCCAACACCACAAAGCCCTTGTCGAGAAACTTTTTCTCCATCGCCGGGCGCATCTTTTCCCGCACATAGTCGAGTTCTTCCCAACTGCGAAACAACAGCGGCAGGTTCTGCAGTGCGGTGATCGATGGCTCGATTTCACGCAGGCCGACTACCGACAGCAGTGCGCCTTGCAGTTGCCCGATGCGCATGCGCCGCGCCATCTCGGCCTCGCCGCCCTGGCTGCCATCCGGGTACACCACGTACTTTGCCGTACCGCCCTGGGCCGCGCGCCAGGCTTCTCCGACTTCCATCAATTGCCGGTGGTACAGCGAGTTCTTTGGGGCCAGCGTGCCCACGCGCAATTGCAGGTCGGCGGCGTGGCTCGATGGACTTGTCAAGGCGCTCAGGAAGAACAGGAAGGCAGCAATCAGTTTGTGCATGTGTGGAGCAAAGTGCAAAGAGAGGGTTAGAACAGGTCGTCGGCGGTGGCGAGCAGCCACAGGGCACGTTCCCGCATCACGGTGTTCTGCAGGTCAGGGTGGGTGGCACTCACGGCCAGGGCCTTGCGCAGCAAGGCATCGAAGGCGGCGCGGTCACCTGCGGGCAAGGCCACGCCTTCGGCTTTGGCGACCAGGGGGCCGGCATTCTGTTGGCCACCCAACGCGATGGCCTGGTCAAAATACTGCAAGGCCCGGGCGCTGGAGCCGCCAGGTTTTGCCGCTTCAAAGCTGGCCATCAAACCGGCGAGTGCGCCCTGGCCATAGGTGGGCTGCTTGTCATAAGCCAGTTGAGCCAGACGGATCGCCAATGGCAAATCGGCCACGGTGTCGGGGTTGTCTTTGGACAGCGAGATCAGGCCACCCCAACTGGCGGCGGCCCAGTAGGCGAGGCCGATCTGCTCTGCTTTTAGTTGTGGCCAGTCGCTGGCGCGGTTGCTTTCCAGCGCCTTGCGAAAACCGGGTTGGGCGTTTTCGAGCGCCGCCATGGCGTGGCGATGCGCGCGCCCATACAGGCGTGCGGCGCGTTCACGCAGGACCTGTGCGCCCTTGGCATCGCGCGCGTCCATGCGCTCGGCGTCGAAGGCAACAAAGGCGTAGGCGTATTGGGTAAAACCGGTGGCCACGGCTTCAGACAATTGGGCGTTGTCGGGCACCTCGCGCAGCAAGGATTCAGACAACTTGAGGTAGAACGCACTGGCCTCGCGAGCCAGCACCAGATCGTCTTCCGGTGCCTGCCTCTGCTCAGCCAACGCATTGGCCATGCCTTGAATAATCAGGTGCCGGGCCGAGCAGGCGTTCAATGCCAATACGGCCAGGGTGATGCCCAAAAGCCGGACAAATCGATAGTTGAGGGGTTTCAGGCGACGAGGGTTCAAGGCGCCGAATGTAGCCTTGCCATGTGAAAATTTGGTGACAGGTTTGTCACCCATTCTTCATGCGTTTGCAATATCCGTCACCGCCAAACGGCACCGTTGTCATCGGTTCGTCATGCTGCAGCACGTCACCGGTTGCGTAGACTGTAGACATTCCATTTCTCCAATGCCCCTTTACGCCCATGCCAACCCAATCACCAACGACCCGTGTCAGTCCCTTCGACGCCTTCTTTGCCAACCGCAAATTGTTGATCCTGGATGGCGCGCTGGCCACCGAACTGGAGCGCCGGGGTGCGAACCTGAACGACCCGCTGTGGTCAGCCAAGTTGCTGATCGAGCAACCCGAACTGATTCGGCAGGTGCACCTGGATTACTTTCTGGCCGGGGCTGATGTCGCCACCACAGCCAGCTACCAAGCCACCTTCGAGTCTTTTGCGCGCCGTGGCTTTGACCATGCTGCGGCTGCCGCGCTGATGGCCGACTCGGTACGC
This sequence comes from uncultured beta proteobacterium, assembly GCA_903870955.1. Lineage (GTDB taxonomy): Bacteria > Pseudomonadota > Gammaproteobacteria > Burkholderiales > Burkholderiaceae_C > Allorhodoferax. The sequence goes on along the minus strand of CAIQEX010000012.1, from coordinate 4,142 downwards.
CTGGCTGTGCAAGCACGCGATGCCTTCTGGAGCGAGCCAGCAAATCGCGTGGGACGCATCCGCCCCCTGGTGGCGGCGTCGGTAGGGCCCTATGGCGCCATGCTGGCCGACGGTTCTGAATACAAAGGCCACTATGGCCTGACAGAAGAGCAACTGATGGACTTTCACCGGCCGCGCTTGCAGGTGTTGCTGCAAACCGGTGCTGATTTGCTGGCTTGCGAAACCATTCCCTGCTTGGCCGAAGCCCGTGCGCTGGCCCGTCTGTTGGCCGAATTTCCCGGTGCCTCGGCCTGGATTAGTTTCTCCTGCCGTGATGGTCTGCACAACAGCCAGGGCGAGCGATTGGCGGATTGCGTGGCCGCGCTAGAGCGTTATGCGCAAGTGCTGGCAGTGGGGGTGAATTGCACAGCGCCGCAATACATCGACTCGCTGGTGGAGCAGGCCCAGGCGCAAACACGCAAGCCGGTGCTGGTCTATCCCAATTCAGGCGAGCAATATGACGCCACACACAAGCAGTGGCACGGCAACCCGAGTGCCTCGCACTTTGCCGAGCAGGCGCGCGGCTGGCATGCACGTGGCGCACGCTTGATCGGAGGTTGTTGCCGTACATCACCTGAAGACATCGCAGCCATCCATCGCTGGGCCAGTGCAGTGATCTGATGACCGGTTGGTAGCCGATTGGCGACGCCTTTGACACACTCTTTCGTACATATTCAAGGCCTCGACACTGGGGGTGTCAATAAGGCGCTTCAATATAACTATCTGGGTTATCTTCCGCCCTAGACGCATGTCAAGGTCGTAACCTGGACATCTCCAACAAGATAAAAACCGAGGTTTTGCGCGTGAAATTCGCAATTGTGGAAGACGATCCCTTCATGGCGCAGCTGGTCAGTGACATGCTCACATCCGCAGGCATCGAGGTGCAGGTATTCATGCTCGGCATGGACCTGCTCAAGAGCTCCGACGTGCTGAATTTCGAGGCCATCATTCTTGATCTTTCGCTGCCTGATATTGACGGCTTTGACCTGATGGACCAATTGGCCGCCAAATACACGGGCATGTCGATTTTGCTAATGAGCGGACACCAGCTGGCAACCGTGCGTGCCGCACAAATTTACGGCAATGGTGTTGGCTTAAAGATGCGCGGCGCGCTCACCAAACCCTTTACCAGAGAAGCACTCTTGGTGACCCTCGGGCTGCAGACATGACCGCATCCACAGCTTGGAAGAAGCTGTGGCTCAAAGGCCAGGGCCATTCGGGCCGGATGGTCGTGGCCATTGTTGCGGGGGCCGTCCTGATGCTGGCGGCGATCTTGTTTCTGGCGCAACAAATTGTTCACGATGAGCGCGAACAGACCTTTGCCAACTTTAAGGACATCAACAGCAAAATTGTGCTGTCCGATGAGGTTCGCATTCGCAGCCTGTTGGCTTCCATGGATAAAGTGCTGCTGGTCTTGCGCAAGGACTTTGCTGAAAAGTCCCAACTGACCCAGCAAGACCTGCTGCGTCGGCTCGATGAGCTTGAGGTGGAGCAGGAGCTCAGTCCGCGTGTTTCCATTGTGAATGCAAGCGGCGAAGTGTTCTTGTCTTCGGCACGCAAGGTCAAGGACGACAAGGTCAAAGTCAATATCGCAGACCGGGCGTATTTCCAGCAGCAGAAAGCCGCCCAGGAGGACAGGCTGGATGTGGGTGTGCCGGTTCAGAGTCACGCAACAGGCAAATGGGTGGTGCCGCTAACCCGGCGCATAACCCGTCAGGACGGGTCGTTTGGCGGCATTCTGAGCATGACGGTGGACCCCAGTCTCTTTACCGAACCCTTCGCGAAGACCAGTATGGGACCGGATGCCACGCGTGCCATCATGGGGCTGGACGGCTACACGCTGTTGCGCCTGAACGGCGACAAGATTGGCTACGGAGGGGATGTCCGCAAGTCGCAGCTTTATGTCGAAATCAAGAAGTCGGTCGTAGGCTGCTACACGGCCATAGCCTCCTCGGACGGGGTGCTTCGCGCCGTGTGCTATCGCGTCATCGATCCCTATGGCATCGCTGTTCTTGCGGGGTCTTCGGTGAACAGCATCGAGCGCTCGTACCGCAACAAAGTGCAGAGTTATGTGGTTGCCGCTTCATTGTTTGCCGCAATGATCGTGGTGCTGGCCGCCTTGCTGATCGTCGGCATCGTGCGGCATAAGAAACTGTTGGAGAGCCAGCAAAGTTTTAGCCAACTCATTGAGTTGGTGCCCCAGTCCATTTTTCGCATGAATGCGCAGGGCAACATCATGTGGGCCAACCGCCGCACGATTGATTACGCAGGCCCCAGCGCCGAGGAGCAGGCCCAGGGTTTTGATTGGGTTGTGGCCGCAATACACCCGGAAGACCAGGGTCACTTTATGGACTTTGTCTCATCGGTTCTGCAACTGAACCCGAATGCGGAGGGCTGCGAGTACCGCAAGCGCAGGTTCGATGGTGCCTACCTGTGGTATTCGTCTCAGGTTACGCGGGTCATTGGCAAGGATGGCGCAGAGGATTACTTTTTGTTCACTGCCACCGATATCCATGACCGCAAGATGGCGGAAGAGCGGGTCCGGGTGGCCCAGAAGCTCGAGTCCATTGGTCAACTGACCGGTGGCATGGCGCACGACTTCAACAACCTGTTGGCCATCATTATTGGCAATCAGGATTTACTCAAATCGGAAGGTCTGAGCGAGCAGGGCGCCAAACGGCTTGCGGTTGCGTCAAGTGCAGCCTTGCGGGGAGTGGGCTTGGTGAAGTCTTTGTTGGCCCTGGCCAGCAAACAACCCCTGCTGCCAGCGACGATTGATCTCTGGTCCTTGGTGGAGCGCATTGCCCCGCTGCTGCGCCATGCACTGGGTCCGCGTGTGGATTTTGAGTTGACGGCACCGTCCGGCCGTGTGCTTGTTGAAGTGGACGAGGCCGGGATGGAGGCCGTGCTGTTAAACCTGATCGTCAACGCGAGGGATGCCATGCCCCGGGGCGGCTCGCTCCGGGTAAGTCTGGATGCCGTCAATAATATGTCGCGTCTAGTGATCATGGACACTGGAACGGGCATGTCGGAGGCCGTCTTGAAGCGCGCCACCGAACCCTTTTTTACCACCAAGGCGCAGGAACGAGGCACCGGCCTGGGCCTGTCCATGGTGGCCGGTTTTGTGAAGCAGTCCGGTGGCACGATGAAGATCCAAAGTGCCGAAGGCGTGGGAACCACGATCGAGATATTGCTGCCCGTCAAAGGGGTCGTGAAGTTACCCGCCACCGCCCCTGCTTTGCCGAACATGCAGGCCGTTCAGGCCACGCCTTCCTCACCGGCCACCACGGGCAAGCTGAAAATTCTGATTGTTGATGACGAGCTCGAACTGGCAGAACTGGTGCGGGCCTGGGCCAGGGCGGAGGGGCGTACCGTTGTGATGGCGCATTCTGCAGACGATGCGCTGACGCTGCTGGCGGTCAGGGCTTTTGATGTCATGCTCACGGACATCGTGATGCCGGGGCAATTGGATGGCATCGGCTTGGCTGAAGAGGCAAGCGTCCTTTACCCGGCGATGAAGATATTGCTGATGTCGGGATACTCCCGGGAGACTTCGGCCCATCGCGCGAATGTCCCATGGCAACTGCTGGTCAAGCCCTTTCAGAAGAATGATCTTGATGCAGCACTGGACTTCGCTTAAGGATTCTGGATCTGTGTGGCCAGGGTAAAGCAGTCCTCGTGGCCTTCGGGCAGACCCAGGCTGAACCAGCTGTCGTCAAACAGGGCATCCAGCAGATTTTGCAAACGCAAGAATTTCCAGACCATGGTGCTCACCTCTTAAAGTGCTTCAATGCCTTCAAAGGTAACCGGGAACTGTGACAGCTTGGCGACGGGTCGGTGACGCTTTGAAGAAAAGTCGTGACCGGGTATTGGCCGTCAAATTGAAGGCGAGCGCAATTTTCTGTGGGTCAAACGTGCGCGCTGCAAGGCCAGAAATTCGCTCACACCCCAGACCAGGCAAGCGGGTATAGCCAGAGCGCGAATCAGGGTGGAGCGGTAGAGCATGGTTGGCAATATTTGGAAGCAGAGGATTCACGATAGCGGCACTCTGTGACAAGACGATGAAACGCTGCATGGCACTTTTTTGAAAGCCCACGACATGG
>CAIQEX010000011.1 GCA_903870955.1 uncultured beta proteobacterium | reverse complement strand
GTCCGCTTTAAAGCTCCCCTTGCCCCGACGGGGGGTAAGGGGTTGGGGGATGGGGGAGTAAAGAATGAAGGTGCGGGGCAAATAGGAAGCAGCGAGGTGGCACGTATAATCTCGCTTTACCACCTGTTCGAACCTTTTGGTTCGCCCCTGACATGACCAAATTTGTCTTCGTCACCGGCGGTGTGGTGTCTTCCCTTGGCAAGGGAATCGCCTCAGCCTCCTTAGCAGCGATCCTCGAATCGCGAGGCCTCAAAGTCACTTTAATCAAGCTCGACCCCTATCTCAACGTAGACCCCGGAACCATGTCGCCACTGCAGCATGGCGAGGTTTTCGTGACTGACGACGGTGCAGAAACTGATTTGGACTTGGGGCATTACGAGCGTTTCATCGAAACGCGCATGCGCAAGTCCAATAACTTCACCACCGGCCAGATCTACCAGAGCGTGCTGGATAAAGAACGCCGCGGTGACTACCTCGGCAAGACGGTGCAGGTGATTCCGCATGTCACCAATGAAATTCAGGAATTCATCAAACGCGGTGCGCGCTTTGGCGAGGCGGATGCGGTCGATGTGGCGATCGTCGAAATCGGCGGAACCGTGGGCGACATCGAGTCCCTGCCCTTCCTGGAAGCCGTGCGCCAGATGAGCCTCAAGCTCGGGCAGAACAACAGCGCCTTTGTACACCTGAGTTATGTGCCCTGGATTGCCGCCGCCGGTGAGCTCAAGACCAAGCCAACCCAGCACACGGCCAAGCAGTTGCGCGAGATTGGCATTCAGGCCGACGCCCTGATCTGCCGCGCCGACCGACCGATCCCGGACGAAGAGCGCGAGAAGATTTCTCTGTTTTCGAATGTGCCCGAATGGGGCGTGATCTCCATGTGGGACGTCGACACCATTTACAAAGTGCCTCGCATGCTGCATGAGCAGGGCCTGGATGGTTTGATCTGCGATCGTTTGCGCCTGAACACGCACCCGGCCAACCTCAAACGCTGGGACGATCTGGTCTACGAGACCGAGCACCCGCAAGGGGAGGTCAGCATCGCCATGGTTGGCAAATACGTCGACCTGTCCGACAGCTACAAATCTCTGAACGAAGCGCTGCGCCATGCCGGCATGAAGAACCATGCCAAGGTCAAGATCGAATACATCGACTCCGAAACCATCACCGGCGATAGCGTGTCGCAACTGGCCAAGTTCGATGCAATTCTAGTTCCAGGCGGTTTCGGCAAGCGCGGCATTGAAGGCAAGATATCTGCCGCCCGCTTTGCCCGTGAAAGCAAAGTGCCTTACCTGGGCATTTGCCTGGGTATGCAGGTGGCGACGATTGAATTCGCGCGCAATGTGGCGGGCCTGAAAAGCGCCAATAGCACCGAGTTTGACCCTGAAAGCCCCAACCCGGTCATCGCTTTGATTACCGAGTGGAAGGACGCCGACGGCACCATCAAGACGCGTGACCACAACTCCAACCTGGGTGGCACCATGCGCCTTGGCGCACAAAGTTCTGACGTGGCCGAGAACACGTTGGCGCACCAGATTTATGGCGACGTGGTGACTGAGCGCCATCGCCACCGCTACGAAGCCAACGTGAACTTCCTCGACCGCCTTCGTGCCGCAGGCTTGGTCATCTCTGCCTTGACCCAACGCGAGCACCTGACCGAAATGGTCGAATTGCCGCAAAGTGCGCACCCGTGGTTTGTCGGCGTGCAGTTCCACCCGGAATTCAAGTCCACGCCCTGGAATGGGCACCCGCTGTTCAACGCCTTCGTCAAGGCGGCACTGGACCACCAGGCCTTGGGTAAAACACTGAAGGTGGTCGCGTGAAGCGCCACGGCGACGGAGTGCGGCTATGAAACTATGTGGCTTTGACGTTGGACTGCAGCACCGCTTGTTTCTGATTGCGGGTCCCTGTGTGGTGGAGTCCGAGCAATTGCAGATGGACACGGCAGGTACGCTCAAGGAAATCACCGACAGCCTTGGCATTCCGTTTATTTTCAAGAGCAGTTTCGACAAGGCCAACCGCACCAGCGAATCGGCCTTTCGCGGACTGGGTATGGAAAAGGGTCTTGAGATACTGGCCAAGGTGAAGCGCGAGATTGGTGTGCCGGTGCTCACCGACATTCACGACATCAACCAGATCGCCCAGGTGGCCGCGGTGGTGGATGTGTTGCAAACCCCTGCCCTGCTGTGTCGCCAGACCGACTTCATTCATGCCGTGGCCTTGTCGGGCAAACCCGTGAATATCAAGAAGGGCCAGTTTATGGCGCCGGGCGATATGAAAAACGTCATCGTCAAGGCACGTGCAGCGGCCCGTGCGGCGGGCTTGGATGAAGACAACTTCATGGCCTGTGAGCGTGGCGTCAGTTTTGGTTACAACAACCTGGTGAGCGATATGCGCTCTCTGGCCATCATGCGCGAATGCGCCGCGCCGATTGTGTTTGATGCCACCCACTCGGTGCAACTCCCCGGTGGTGCGGGCACCAGCAGCGGCGGTGTACGTGAGATGGTTCCGGTGCTGGCTCGCGCAGCGGTTGCAGTTGGTGTGGCCGGTGTGTTCATGGAAACCCACCCGGACCCGACCAATGCACTGTGCGACGGGCCCAATGCGGTGCCCTTGCGCCACATGAAGGCTTTGCTAGAGACCCTGGTTGCCCTGGATTACGTAACCAAAAAAACTCCGTTCCTGGAGAATAATTTCCAGTAATGGATGCAAGATCAAAGTAGCCCTATTTTTTTGTACCGTTTAGAAAGAAGACTATGAGCGCAATTGTTGATATCGTCGGCCGCGAAATTCTCGACTCCCGTGGCAACCCCACCGTCGAGTGCGATGTTCTGCTGGAGTCCGGCACCATGGGCCGTGCGGCGGTGCCAAGCGGCGCCTCCACCGGTTCACGCGAAGCCATCGAACTGCGTGACGGCGACAAAAAGCGTTACCTGGGAAAAGGCGTGCTCAAGGCCGTCGAACACATCAATACCGAAATCTCTGAGGCCGTGCTGGGCCTGGACGCTTCCGAGCAGTCTTTCCTGGACAAAACCCTGATCGACCTCGACGGTACCGAAAACAAATCCCGCCTGGGCGCCAACGCGATGTTGGCCGTATCCATGGCGGTCGCCCGCGCCGCTGCCGAAGAGTCCGGCTTGCCGCTGTACCGTTACTTTGGTGGCATGTCGGCCGTGCAACTGCCCGTGCCGATGATGAACGTCATCAATGGTGGCGAGCACGCCAACAACAACCTCGACCTGCAAGAGCTGATGATCATCCCGCTGGGTGCGCCCAGTTTCCGTGAAGCCCTGCGTTATGGCGCCGAAGTTTTCCACGCCCTGAAGAAGATCCTGCACGACAAGGGCATCAGCACGGCAGTCGGTGACGAAGGCGGCTTTGCCCCCAACGTAGCCAACCACGAAGCCGCCATCCAGATGATTCTGGAAGCCATCGACAAGGCCGGTTATGTGGCAGGTGAGCAGATCGCCCTGGGCCTGGACTGCGCCGCATCCGAGTTTTACAAAAACGGCAAGTACGAACTTTCCGGTGAAGGCCTGAGCCTGACCGCGCAGGAGTGGACCGACATGCTGGCGACCTGGGTCGACAAATACCCCATCATCAGCATCGAAGACGGCATGGCCGAAGGCGACTGGGACGGCTGGAAGCTGCTGACCGACCGCCTCGGCAAGAAGGTGCAAATCGTCGGTGACGACCTGTTTGTAACCAACACCAAGATCCTGAAAGAAGGCATCGAAAAAGGCATTGCCAATTCCATCCTGATCAAGGTGAACCAGATTGGTACCTTGTCCGAAACCTTTGCCGCCATTGAAATGGCCAAGCGTGCCGGTTACACCGCCGTCATCAGCCACCGCTCCGGCGAGACAGAAGACTCCACCATTTCGGACATCGCAGTCGGTACCAATGCCGGCCAGATCAAAACCGGCTCCCTCAGCCGCTCCGACCGCATGGCCAAGTACAACCAGTTG
>CAIQEX010000010.1 GCA_903870955.1 uncultured beta proteobacterium | reverse complement strand
TCGTACTCAGCCTTGACTTCGGCGTCCGTGACCGGGTTGGCCTTCTGGTATTCGGTGAACAACTCGCGGATCAGAATCGATTGCTTGGTCAATTCGATCTGGTTTTTGTAGTCTTCGGTAGCGTCCAGACCCTTGTTATGGGCTTCCTGGGCGAAAATTTCGCGGGCGATGATTTCATCGCGCAACTGGCCCTGCATTTCCGGGGTGATCTGGCGACCTGAGCGGGCCACTTGCTGTGCCAGTGCCTCAACGCGGTCTTTGGGGATGGCCACGCCGTTCACGACAGCCACGTTCTGTGCCAAAGCGGCACCGGACAGAGAACCTACACAAGCCGCAACGGCGAGGGCAGACAGGATTTGCTTCTTCATTAGGGTTTCCTTGTGATCAATCGAGGGTTTCAATGGCCAAAGCGTGTACTCCCGCAGCCATGAATTCTTGCAGCGCATCATACACAAGCCGATGGCGGGCTACACGGCTCTTGCCGGTAAATAAAGGTGAAGCGATGCGTACCCGGAAATGGGTGCCAAAGCCGCTGCTGTTGGCACCGATGTGCCCGGCGTGTTGATGGCTCTCATCGAGCACTTCGAGCGCGCCCGGGTTTAGCCGTTCGCGCAGGCAGGCTTCCATTTGCGCCGCTGCGGAAACAGGGTTTGGCTGGTTCATTGTGACGCTCCGTCCTGCGGTGGTTCACCCGTTTTGAGGTGCGGCGCGATGTACAAACCCTGGGCAATCAGGAACGTGAGGGGAAACACATAGCCCCACACTTTGAAGCTCACCCAGTCTTCGGTGCTGTAGTTAAGCACCACATAGGCATTGATTGCGGCCATGAAAAGGGTGTAGCCAATCCAGGCGATATTCAGCCTGTGCCACACCCCATCGGGCAACTCCAACTGAGCGCCCAACATCAGTTTCAGAACGTTTTTGCGCATGCCCCACAGAGCGATGGTCAAGGCCAGAGCCATGGCCACGTACAACACGGTGGGTTTCCACTTGATGAAGCGCTCGTCATGCAGCAGCAACGTCAAGGAGCCAAAGACCAGCACCAGCGCCAAGGTGATTTTTTGAATCATCTGCAGGCGACCATCCATGCGGTACACCAGCAGCATTTGCACCGTGGTGGCGGCCATCAGCACGGCTGTGCCAACATAAATGTCGTAGAGCTTGAAGGCGCCGAAAAATAGCAGAAAGGGCAGAAAGTCGATTAATGTTTTCATTCAGGCTTGAAGTGTAGCGAAGCCGAGTTCATGCAGTAACGCAGACCCGTGGGCGCCGGGCCGTCTTCAAAGACATGGCCCAAGTGGGCGCCGCAATCGGCACAGTGCACCTCGGTGCGTTTCATCCACAACAAACCATCGACCTTGGTGCCCACCGCTTGCGCGTCCAGTGGCTGGAAATAACTCGGCCAACCCGAGCCGGATTCGTATTTGGTTTCCGATGAAAAAAGCGGCTTGTCGCAGCAGATGCAAAGGTAAATTCCCTTGGCCTTGTTGCTTTCCAGGCGTCCGGTATAGGCACGCTCGGTAGCCTCGTGGCGGGTGACATCAAATGCCAGGGGCTCGGCACCCTTGCTGGCCAGCAAGGCTTTCCACTCTTCCGGGGTCTTTTCAACTTTGTAGGTCATAGCGATGGTCCTTATGGAATTTTGGCGTCTTAAGAACTGCAACTGATTTCAATGCTCTGGGCCCAGTCGGGCGCAAAACCGGCAAAAGCCTCATGTTCCGGGTGTTCGTCAAAGGGCGCTTGCAAGACCTGCAGCATAGCCGCCACCTGACCGAAGTCCTTTTGCTTGGCCGCCCGGATCGCCAACTCGCCCAAGTGGTTGCGCAGTATGTATTTGGGGTTGCTGGCCAGCATGCGGGCACTGGCGGCAGCCCGATCTTCCGCTCGGTGCAGGGCTGAAAATGCCTCGATCCAGGCATCGAAACCGGCGCGGTCCAGAAACAGGTCCCGCACAGATTGGTCAGCAGCGCTTTGCTCCCGCGCCCAATGGCTTAAACGACGCCAGAAAATGGTGAAGTCCACGGCACCCTCGGCCAGAAGCTTGAGGATTTGATCGATCAGCGTGGTGGGGGCCTCAACACCCTCGGGTAGCCCCAATTTGGCGGCAAAGGCTGTGGCCAATGCCAGCGGGAATTCAGTCTTGAAAGTTTCCAGCGCGGCGATGGCTTGCTCCTGCTCATCAATCAGCGGAAGCATGGCCTGCCCGAGGCAATACAGGTTCCAGTAGGCCACTTGCGGCTGCTTGTTGAACGCGTAACGGCCCTGGTGATCCGAGTGGTTGCAAATGTGACCGGGGTTGTAGCCGTCCAAAAACTGGAACGGTCCGTAGTCAATGGTCAGGCCCAAAATGCTCATGTTGTCGGTGTTCATCACGCCATGGCAAAAACCTACCGATTGCCATTGCGCCACCATGCGGGCAGTGCGTTGCGTCACGGCGGCCAACAGGGCGACGTATGGATTGCCGCCCCAGCGCGCGGTGTCCCGGCACTCCGGGTAAAACCTGTCGATGACGTAGTCGGCAAGCTTCTTCAAATCGCCATGCTGGTCGTGGTGGCAAAAGTGCTCGAAGTGCCCGAAGCGCACAAAGCTCGGGGCCACCCGCGTCACCACCGCCGCAGTTTCCAGGGTCTCGCGGCGCACCGGCATGTCCGAACCGGTCACGCACAGTGCGCGGGTCGTGGGAATACCCAATCCGTGCATGGCTTCACTGCACAGGAATTCACGAATGCTGCTGCGCAACACGGCGCGGCCATCCCCCATGCGCGAAAAGGGCGTTAAACCGGCTCCCTTGAGTTGCCATTCCTGGCCATTCGCCTCACCTAACAAAATGGCGCGACCATCTCCAAGTTGTCCGGCCCAAACACCAAACTGGTGGCCGCTATACACCGAGGACAGCAACTGGCTTCCCGGCAACACGGCATTGCCACTGAGCGCTTGCAACCAGGAGTCACCGTGCGTCCAGTCTGGCGGCAGTCGCAACTGTTCGGCCAAAGCCAGGTTTTGTCCAACCCAATACGGTGCCGGAACGGGTGTCGCTTGCATGGGCACGGCGAAGCTGCCGCCGAGTTCGGCAAAGCTGTGCGCCCAGGCCAAACTGGGTCCGGTTTTCAGAGTTGCGGTGGGCGAATCAATCATCTAGGGATTCTCCCTTAGTTGGCCATATCCCTGCTGTTCTGGGGCCTTGCGGCGAGTACCATGCGCACACGCAAAGGCCTGGCTTGTGGTCGATGCAAGAGTAGAAAACCACAATATTCTGGAGACAAATCCATGCTTGGATTAATGCAGAGTCAGCAGCTTCTGATTTCCACTTTGGTTGATTTTGCTGAGCGACACCACGGGGAAGCCGAAATCGTGTCGCGCCGGGTCGAGGGCGACATTCACCGCTCCAATTACAAACAGGTCGCGGCACGCTCCCGTCAGGTAGCCAACGCATTGGACCGGTGGAATTTGGGTTTTTGCGACCGCGTGGCCACGCTCGCCTGGAATGGCTATCGCCACCTTGAGTTGTATTTCGGCGTGAGTGGTTCCGGCCGTGTCATTCACACGCTGAACCCGCGCCTGCATCCGGATCAACTGGTCTGGATTGCCAACCATGCCGAGGACCAGGTGCTGTGCTTTGACATGACGTTTTTACCCATTGTCAAAGCCATCCACAGCCGTTGCAGCACCATCCAGCATTACGTGGCGTTTTGT
>CAIQEX010000009.1 GCA_903870955.1 uncultured beta proteobacterium | reverse complement strand
GGTTGTCCATCACGTCAAAGTGCACCAGATCGGCGCCAGCATGCTCGATAGCGCGCACCTCTTCGCCCAGGCGGGCGAAGTCTGCGGACAAGATGGAGGGCGCAAGCCGCACGTGCGCGGGTGAAAAGTCGGGCTGGGTCATAAGATCTTTCAACACAGGAATTCGGCATGCCAGGCACGCAGGCGCGGCAGGTCCACAAAGGTCAAATCAGGCACGATTCGCATAGCGCTGGCAAAGTCATGGTCAGCGGTGTACTGCGTGGGCGTGATCACAGTGGCAAGGCCTGCCGCACAGGCCGCTTGCAAGCCGTTCCACGAGTCTTCGAAGGCAATGCAGGCGTCAGGCGGTAGATGCATGGCTTCCAGCGTTTGCAAATACACCTGTGGGTGCGGCTTCTTGACAGGAGCGGTGGACGCGTCCCCGATGGCGCTAAAGTTCAGTCGCCAGTCTGAACCCAGCGCACGGCGCAGGAGTGCCGCAATGTTGACAGGCGAGGTGGTAGTGGCAATGGCCAATTGCAGACCTTGCGCATGGGCTTCAGACATCAGGCTCAGCACGCCGGGGCGCAACTGCACCGCCCCACCCTGCACCGCTTCGCTATAGGCCGCTGTTTTCAGTTCATGCAGGCGGTTCACCGTTTCCTGCAGGGCCATCCCATCGATCTCGCGGACATCCGGATGCATTTCCTTCCAGTAGTGCGCAATGCGCTCCTTGCCGCCGGAAATGTGCAGCAGACGGGTATAGAGCGGCTCATCCCAATGCCATTCCAAGCCGATCTCTGCAAAGGCCTGGTTGAATGCAGCACGGTGGGCCGACTCGGTGTCTGCCAGAGTGCCATCAACGTCAAATATCAGTGCTTTCAACATGTCGGTGTAAAGGTGAATGAGGGAGTCTGAGCTGCCATATAAGTACCAGCGGATTTACTTTAATCGGCTCAACCCATAAACTCTAATCACGTTTTTTGAAACACACATCAGCTTTATCTAATGCGATAAGACCAACATGCGACCCTACACCCTCAAACAGATACAGACCTTTTTGGAAGTGGCACGACAGAAGTCAGTGTCCAAGGCGGCAGAGCGCCTGTTTGTGACCCAGCCTGCGGTGTCCATGCAGATCCGTCAGCTGGAGGAAGCCTTCGGCCTGGCGTTGCTGGAACCGTTCGGTCGCAATATCCGGTTGACACAGGCGGGCGAAGTATTTCTGCACCATGCCCACGCGGCTATGGGGCAGTTGAAGGACCTGGAAGCGCAGATGGCCGACCACGTGGGGCTGCGAAGGGGGCGCATTGATCTGGCTGTAGTCAGCACCGCCAAGTACTTCATCCCCATGCTGCTGGTGCAGTTCGGCAAGCTGTTTGAAGGCATCAACGTTCAGTTGCAAATCGACAACCGGGAAAACGTGCTGGGCATGATGGCGCGAAACGAAGCCGACTTGGTCGTCATGGGCCGCGCACCCTCCGACATGGACTGTGAGGCCACCGCCTTTGCCACCAACCCTCTGGCCATCGTGGCCGCGCCTGACCATGCACTGGTGCGCCGCAAAAAGCTGCCCTTCTCGGTTCTAGCCGACTATGCGTTTGTGGTGCGCGAAGAAGGCTCAGGCACACGCGCCGCTATGGAACGCCTGTTTTTAGAGCACAAAACGCCTCTGAAGGTGCAAATGGAAATGCCCAGTAACGAAACTATCAAGCAAGCGGTAATGGCTGGCATGGGCTTGAGCTTTTTGTCCATGCGCACCGTTCGCCATGAATTGGCCAGCGGTCATATCGCGCTGGTCGATATTCAGGGTATGCCGCAAATGGGTCACTGGTATGTGACGCACCTGAACCAGAAAAAGCTGTCACCTGCGGCCCGCTCGTTCAAAGAGTTTCTGATTGAGCAGGGTGGTGCTTTGATGGACTCGTGGAGTTAAAACTCCAGCCCATCGGCAATTGCCAGCATGCCAGCCTTGGCGCAGGCCTCATCGGCTTCGCCACCGGGCGCCCCAGAAACCCCGATGGCGCCGAACATATTGCCGCCGCCTTCAATCATCAAGCCTCCACCGATGGCCATGACACGCGGCTGGTTGCGGATACCACTCATGGGTTTTCCAGCTTGCGTTTCCACCCCCAGCGCCATGCTGGACATACGAAAGCTCGCTGCTGTCCAGGCCTTGTTGGTGGCAACTTCTAGGGTGTGGGCACCGGCAAAGCGGTCGCGCAACAGCACTTGCGTAAGGCCTGTGCGGTCCACCACCGCAACGGCGACTTGATAGCCCTGCTTTCTGCAGGATTCCATGGCTGCTCTGGCCGCAGTGATCGCCGTCTCGGGGGTAAGAGTCTTGGTTGAAAACACAGCGTCCTGCGCTTGGGCTAAACCTACCGACGCACTCAGTGATGCGCAAATTAAAAGGGGGCGAAGCATGCTTATCTCCTGCTATTTTTGAATCTGCCTGCCAGTGTGCATGAATATATAAGTTACAACGCAACTATTTGCAATGTTTGGTGTGAAGTCATCAGAAAAAGCTGATTCGATACACATTTAAATTGAATTTTCATGATGTATTTGCACCCCTATAGTCCACTCCATTGACCGCATTACATGTATTCCACTGGAGCAAACACATGGACCAAAGCAACCGTTACGCAGACCTCAGCCTCAAAGAAAGCGAACTAATCGCAGCAGGCAAGCACATTCTGGTGGCCTACAAGATGAAGCCCAAATCCGGTCACGGTTACCTGGAGGCCGCCGCCCATTTTGCTGCCGAGTCATCCACGGGAACCAACGTGGAGGTGAGCACCACCGACGACTTTACCCGGGGCGTTGATGCGTTGGTGTACTACATCGACGAAGCCACCGAAGACATGCGCATTGCCTACCCGCTGGATTTGTTCGACCGCAACATGACCGACGGCCGCATGATGATCGTGTCCTTTCTGACACTGGTCATCGGCAACAACCAGGGTATGGGCGATATTCAGCATGCCAAGATTCACGACTTTTACATGCCCGAGCGCGCCATCCAGCTGTTTGATGGACCAGCCAAAGATATTTCCGATATGTGGCGGATTCTGGGCCGCCCGGTGAAAGACGGTGGTTACATAGCCGGCACCATCATCAAACCCAAACTGGGCCTGCGCCCCGAGCCGTTCGCGCAGGCGGCCTACCAGTTCTGGCTGGGTGGTGATTTCATCAAAAACGATGAGCCGCAAGGCAACCAGACGTTTGCTCCCCTGAAAAAGGTGATGCCACTGGTGGCCGATGCCATGAAACGTGCGCAGGATGAAACCGGCCAACCCAAGTTGTTCTCGGCCAACATCACCGCCGACGACCACTACGAGATGTGCGCCCGTGCCGACTACATTTTGGAAACCTTCGGCGCAGACGCCGACAAGGTGGCCTTTTTGGTAGATGGCTTTGTGGGTGGCCCCGGCATGATCACCACCGCCCGCCGCCAGTACCCCAACCAATATTTGCATTACCACCGTGCCGGTCACGGCATGGTGACGTCGCCCTCGGCCAAACGCGGCTACACCGCTTTTGTGCTGGCCAAAATGTCACGCCTGCAAGGCGCATCCGGCATCCACGTGGGAACCATGGGCTTCGGCAAGATGGAAGGTGAAAACGACGACAAAATCATCGCCTACATGATCGAACGCGATGAATGCCAAGGCCCGGTTTACTACCAGAAGTGGTACGGCATGAAGCCCACCACGCCCATCATCTCAGGTGGCATGAACGCACTGCGTCTCCCCGGCTTCTTTGAAAATCTGGGCCATGGCAACGTGATCAATACATCCGGTGGTGGCTCTTATGGTCACATCGACTCACCCGCGGCCGGCGCGATCTCATTGCGTCAGTCATATGAGTGCTGGAAGTCCGGCGCAGACCCGATTGAGTTTGCCAAGGAGCACAAGGAGTTTGCCCGTGCCTTCGCATCCTTTCCCGGTGATGCAGACAAGCTGTACCCGGGCTGGCGCGAACAGTTGGCCAAGCACCGCTAAGCTTGAAGCGCACCCACAACGCTGCCATGACGAAACCACAAGCCGAGCCGTTTTACCAGCCACAGTCCAACGAGGTCGAGCTGTACCAAGCTGCGTACGCTGCACGGTTCCCGGTGATGCTCAAGGGGCCCACGGGTTGCGGCAAGTCACGCTTTGTGGAGTACATGGCCTGGAGGCTGAACCGGCCACTCATCACCGTGGCTTGCAACGAGGACATGACCGCCTCCGACCTGCTGGGCCGTTACTTGCTGGAGGCCAATGGCACCCGCTGGCTGGATGGGCCGCTCACCACAGCGGCCCGTACCGGCGCCATTTGCTATCTGGATGAAGTCGTCGAGGCGCGACAGGACACCACCGTGGTGATTCACGCGTTGACCGACCACCGCCGCCAGTTGCCACTGGACAAGCGCGGGGAGTTGGTTAACGCACACCCCGACTTCCAATTGGTGATTTCCTACAACCCCGGCTACCAAAGCGTCATGAAGGATTTGAAGCAGTCCACAAAACAACGCTTTGTAGCCTTTGACTTTGACTATCCCGAAGCCGCGCTGGAAGCGACGATCGTGGCACGCGAGACAGGATTGGACCAGGCCGTCTCGGCCAAGCTGGTACAGGTGGCCGCCAGCGCGCGCCGCCTGAAAGGCCACGGTCTGGACGAAGGAATCTCCACGCGCCTCCTGGTGTACGCGGCCACGCTGATGCACAGCGGTGTAAACCCGCACGACGCTTGCCGCATGGCTTTGGTGCGCCCCATCACCGATGACGCCGACATTCGCGCCACGCTGGACCACGCCATTACCGCCGTGTTCTCTTGAGGGGTCAGCCATGATGCAGGCATGGCGCGAACGACTGGACTGCCGGTTTACCGAGGTCGAAGCAGTCTTTGAAGAGTGCATGCAAGAGGCCAGTCAAATACTGTCGGAAACCGGCCTGCATAGCTACCTGGACAGTGCGCGTACCCTCAGCAAACTGGGGCGCGGCGCAGAGCCGGTGCTTACTTTTCTGCAAAGCTGGCCGCAGACCGCCACCACGGTGGGAGAAGATGCCCTGGTCGCAGTCATGACCAGCGTGAATGCCATCAACAAGTCACCCAATGGTCGGGCCATTGCACCGCTATTGCAATCGTTGCCAGCAGTGTCTCGCCGCCTGATCACTGCTGCCATGTTGCAGCAATACCTGGATCTGGGCTTGCACCTGTTAGCGCGGACCAGTGGTTCTATCCATGGCATTCACAAAACCTATGCCAGCCCCTGTCTGATTGCCTTCTATGAACACGCTCCCCAGGTATTACACCTGCTGTCCATCGACGGCATGCGCACTTGGGCGGAGTACGGCATACGCCACTACCACGACCACCCGGATCAACAGCAACAGTACTTCTCGCTGCAATCCGCGGACAGCCGTGCGGTGCTGCAGCGCGCGCGGCACGGCAGCTTGCTGGTAGACCATCTGCGCAAGCTGGATTTGTATTTGCTGGCGCTCTGGCAGGACCCGCTACCGTTGGTGCCTTATGCCACCGTGGCGGATACGGGCCAATCAGAAGCCACCGAACAACCCCCGTACTACGACGACGAAGGCATGCGCCTGCCCGATCTATACGGCACGCGCCAGGGCGTCAGTGGTCTGGACCGGTACCGCATCGCAATGGCCCACATGGCGGCGCACCGGCGCTGGAGCCGGGCCATTTATGCCGACAATTTCAGTCCGGCGCAGCGCTTGGCTATCGAGTGCTTTGAAGACGCGCGGGTAGACACGCTCACCATGCGCCTCTATCCGGGTTTGCGGAGCGCCATGGTGGCACTGCACCCGGCGCCGAAGGTCGATGCCTGCAACCCGAAAACCCACTCCTGCCTGCGCCACCGGCTTGCCATGCTGTCCCATGCGCTGCTGTGCGGTGAGGCGTCGCCATCGACACCCGCATCCTCACCCGTACAGCATGCTTACACCGACGCGATGCTGATCAGTTTTGTCGAACGCTTTCATGCCAACATGGCCCGCGGAGAGTCCGGTACTGAAGAAATGGCCGCCTTAGCCATAGCGTATCTGGCCAAGACGCGTTGCCAAAGCGACCAACTACCCAACACCTGGTTTACCGACACCGTGGTGGACTACCGCGACGACAACCGTTTGCTTTGGAAGTTTCACGAACTCAGCGACGACGAAGAAACTTTCGACAGCCATCGCACCACCACCACAACCGAACAGTTGCAGCGGCTGCCGCCACGCCATTACCCCGAGTGGGACTACAGCAGCCAAAGCTACCGACCCGATTGGGTGAGCGTTTTTGAGAGCTTGCATCCGTCCGGCAATAGCGCCTTCATTGACCAGCTGCTGGCCAAGCACAGTACGTTGATCAAGCGACTCAAGCGCATGCTCGACCTGCTGAAACCGCACGCCCGTGTGCGTTTGCGTCACCAGGAAGATGGCAGTGAACTGGACCTGGATCTGGCGGTACGCGCACTGATTGACCTGCAAGCCAACGGCCAACCCGAATCACGTATCACGGAGAGCCACCGCACCGATGGACGGAGCATTGCTGTCACACTATTGCTTGATTTGTCGGAGTCGCTCAATGACAAAGCTGCAGGCTCACAACAAAGCGTGCTGGAGTTGAGTCAAGAGGCGGTTTCGCTCCTGGCCTGGACAGTAGAACAACTCGGTGATCCACTGGCCATTGCGGGCTTTCATTCCAATACCCGCCATGATGTGCGGTATCTGCACCTGAAAGGCTTTGGTGAGCACTGGGGATATGAGGTCAAGAGCCGACTAGCCGCCATGCAGGCGAGCTATTCAACGCGCATGGGCGCAGCCATGCGACACGCCGCCCACACACTCGCCACACAAAAAGCAGACATCCGCTTGCTGCTGGTGCTGACGGATGGCAGACCTTCCGATGTGGACGTTCACGATGAACAACTGTTAACGCGCGATGCGCGGCAGGCCGTCACGGAATTGACGGCGCAGGGCATCACCCCGTATTGCGTCAGTCTGGACGCACAGGCGGATGGCTATGTGCGGGAGATTTTTGGTAACAATTTTTCGGTGGTGGACCACATTGCCACATTGCCCGAAAAGTTGCCCCGGCTATTTATGCGCCTGACCCGCTGAGCCCGGCGCATTCAGCTTTTACTGGCGTGCTACCGATTGCAGGGCACGCTTCTCCAGAGTCCACTCGTGCATGGAGCCGTCGTACAGCTTGGTCTGTTTGTTGCCCAGCACTTCAGACAACACAAACCAGGCGCCCGAAGCCAGGTGGCCACTATTGCAGTAAGTAATGGTTGGCGCTTGCGGATCCACACCGCTCATCTTGAAAATATCGCGATAGGTTGCGGCAGCCAACATGCGGGGGGTATCGCCCTCAGTCACCAGCAGATCGCTAGGCACATTCTGAGCGCCCGGAATATGGCCAAAACCAAACACATAGTCGCGCTTGCTCAAGCCCAGAAACTGCTGCGCATTGCGGGCGTCCACCAACTGCGCCCCCTTGGAAGCAATCGCCTTCTCCACGTCCTCCGACGTAGCCATGTATTCCATGCGCTCAGCCTTGCCGCTCCAGTTGCCCGGTGCCGCGGTAGTGGCGGTAGACGCAACATCACGCCCTTCATTCAGCCAACCGGTGGTTCCGCCGTTGACGATGGCAATGTTGTCTTCACCAAAAACTTTAAATTGCCAATACAGACGTGCAGCATCGTTCTGGTCTACGGCATCCTGACCGGCCGCAACAATCACAATAGGCTTGCCGGTCTGCACACCCCAGCCACGTGCCATCTTCTCAAAGTCTGCACGCTCGGGCAGCATGTACTTGACCTTGAGACCAGCAATCGTGCGCTCCACGCGGATGATTTTCGGGTCCACCAGCACGGCAGCAGGAATGTGTCCACCGAACTCCACCAGCATCTTTTTACCGGACTTTTTATCGGCTTCGAATTGGGGTATAGCGGTGAAGGATTTCACGTTACCGCGAATATCCAGCACGGTGACTTCAGCCATATTTTGGGTCAGCCAGTCGGTATCGACCACCGGACCCGGAACCTGCAAGGCAGAAGCCCATTGGGACAGTGCCATCAAGCCGGTGACGGCAATCCATTTCGTTGTGTATTTCATGTTGCTCTCCATTAGTTGCAAAATTTCAAAACCTGTCCACGCAATGCAATGGCATCGTTCGGCCAGTCGATAGGGAAGGAACTCCACACAGATATGCGGCGGTCCTCCCATGCCTGCTGAACACTCACGCCGCTTTGCTGACAATGCGAAGCCAACGCTTCGTCCCGCGCCCGCAGCATGTCGCACAGCGGCTGCGTATAGGCATGAACCAGGTCGGTCAACCACCGGGCGACACCCGCCAGCGGACCATTGACCTGCAGCCTGAGTGCACGCATGGATCGTTGCATGGCCGAAGCCTGCTTCCAGCGCTCGCCGGTCACCCATTGGTTGGTGGCGAACCAACACAATGGAGTACCGCGTGCATCAAGTGACAGACCCGTGAGGTGTGACAACTGCCCTGTGGGGCTGCGACGAAACAAATGAACGTGCCCATGCTCCTGCGGATGGCGTGCACCACCTTCGCGGGTGGTGTCATGCGCGTGGTAGTAAAACTGCCAGGCCCCGGTGCGGTCCAACACATCGGCATTGGGATAGTGCTGCCAGCACTGAAACTGCTTGCTCCGTCCGATAAAGGGATACAGCATGCTGCGCGACTTTTGCGCCAGTGCCAACTGCCGCACCAGCGCAGCCTGCATGGGAATCTGCTGCAACGACAACGCCACCATGATCAGACCCGACTTAGTGGTAGTTACTTGGTCTTGCCCGCGCAGGGGTTATCGTTATTCTTCTTGCACTTGGCACCTGCACAGGGGTTGTCGCTATCGGACTTGGGACACTTGCGCTTGCTGCCCGCGCAAGGGTTGCCGGCGCAAGGAGAGGCCGTCGTTTTGACAGGTGCTTCAGCTGCCACGGCGGCCGGTGCAGCCGCTAGGCCCATCAAAGCGGCAGCTACAGTAGCCGCGAGTGTGGCGGTACGGTTGGATTTTTTCATCATAAAAAGTCTCGTCAAGAATAAATAGCGCTTTGGTAATTCAGGCTGCTTCGGTAGCGCGGGCTCTTTTCTCAAACCAGCCACCCAGTACAAATACACCTGCGGCGGCGGCTATTAACACGGCCAATACCAACCACTCGGGAACGCCCAGCAGGTCCGGCAGACGGTCGCCCTTGGTAAGTTCGCCCGCAGTAGTTAAGGGCTCCAGCCAACCAAACAGTCCGGCAAAAGCAAAGGTACCAATCAGCAGACCGACAAAGAAGACGATGGCGTCGATGCGTCCGGTCGTGATACCCACGATGGCCGTACCGGGGCAATAGCCCCCCACTGCAAACCCGGCTCCAATGGCCGCACCACCCGCAGCGATGGCCCACAAATAGGGAGTTGGAACGTATATCCCTTGCGCATCCACTACACCGGCAAGTTCCAGCACATACAAGCCCACGGCGGCAAAGACGATGGCCGTAAACATCACCTTGAACACCGACCAATCCGTCAACCGGAATTGGGCTGTGAGCTTGCAACCGCTGCCAAAGCCCGCGCGCTCCAGAACAAAGCCAAATCCAAAACCAAGCAATACGCCGGACACCGGCGCACTCAAACTTAGTACATTGCTCATCGCACACCTCCACCAGTCAATCGCGAAACGATTAAACCGGACACAAAGAATGTGCCCAGAAAGACAAAGCCCGCCACGCCCAACACAGCAGAGCCGGAGAGGCCAACGCCACTGGTGCAACCCGCGGCAATGCGGGCACCCAGTCCCGCTAATACGCCACCGGCCAGGGCCTTGAGCAATCGCCCGACGAGTCCCGACGAAGTCGAACCCTCCACCCGCCAACGCACACGCTGTGCCAACCAGGCGGACAACAATCCACCGGCAAAAACGCCGAGCACTTGCCAGGTGATCCAGGAAGAAAGCACGGCTCCATCTTCAAGGAAAGGTCCGAGGTAGTCGTTTTGGGTGGTCCATGCTGGCAGCACCAGTCCACCGATCCACGCACTCAGACGGGTGGTGAATCCGGTCGCGCCCAAGCCATGCCCGGTAAATACAAAGGTCGCCAACAGCACGGCACCAAGGGCAAGGCCAGCCAGCAAATTTGGCCAATAGGGACGCTCGGTAACGCAAGTAGGGTTCTGGTTCATTGGTTGTAATTAGTGATGGAGTCACTAGCCAAGTGCTATGGAAAAATCTCCCAATAAATCCATATATAAGCAATCACAATTATAAAGAATGATGCATTCTGCCCATGCGCATCGTCATAGGACTTTCCCTAAGATCGAACTGCGAACTCTTAGCCAGCTAGCGAAGACCTGGCCTGGCGCAGACGTTCATCCAAATAGGCACCATAAAAGTCGGGGATGTAGCCCCCCGTCATGCGTTCCACTATTTCTGTGCCGCCGCGACCGAAGAACAATACCGTCGGCGCTACTTTGACACCCATTGCACGAATCCATTCGTCGTGTGTTTGCACCACACCTTGCAGGTTGCGCAGCATTTGCTTGCTGCGCATGTCGACTTGCACCACCGGTAATCCATGGCGTTCACGCATCGGGCCCAAATAGCTCTCACGCGCTACACGGCAGAAGGGACAGCCTTCCAGGCTCACCATGACCAACAGCGGACTGCCAGACGCCAAGGCCACCTTCAATTCGTCGGGTAGCGACACGGCCAATGGAAGTGTGATCGGCGCGGCATGCGCAATTTGTAAAACTGGCAGCAATGCTGCGCTAGCCAATAGCGTGCGGCGTTTCAGATGCATGCTCATTGGTTGGCCTCCTGCTCCAGCAACAAATAGGTGTTGTAGGCGTTCATGCGGTTGGCAACACGAAACAAAGGCAGGTGTTCGAACTGTGTCCAGTCAGTCGCAGTGTAGGCATCTTCAAAAGGTTCCAGATTCTTGGCTGCCTGACCCATCGTCGATCGCAGGTAAACCAGGTAGTCACGCGTCAGTTGCATGTCTTTGCGGGCTTCCTTTGACAAACCCCCATGCCCAGGAACGATGACCGCTGCATCAAAGGCTAGCAATGTTTCCATTGCGGTAATCCAGTGGCGACTATCGGCTTGCCCGACATAGGGAATGCGGCTGCGAAACACCAGGTCACCTGCAAACAGCACCTTTTCCGAGGGCATATAAACAGCAATGTCTTCAGGTGTGTGGGATGGACCTACCGGCTTGAGTTGAAACAGCACGCCTCCTACGGTGATCGTGGTGTCCCCGTCGATCCATTGGTCTGCAGGAACCAGTCGGGTCTGATCATTGACCCAAGGGGCAAGTTGCTCGCGGGAAGCTTCCATGCGTAGCCTTGCCGTGTCGGAATTCAAATACTCCTTGGCTGCGCGATGGGCAATTATTTTTGCTCCACCTGCTTTAAATGTCTGCAAGCCATAGATGTGATCCGCATGGTAGTGGGTCACAAGCACATGGGTGACCGGCAAGGGCGTCAATGTCTTGATCCGGGCCAAGAGACGTTCGGCCAACGCCGGTGAACCCAGTGCATCAATCACGACCACGCCGGTTGGGGTTATCACGAAGGCGGCGTTGGAGATGAAATTCTGGTTAGCAGGTGAGCCCAACGCCGATACGCCTTCCACATACCAGGCAGATGCCGAGACTTGTTGCGCCTCCATCGGCGGCGCTTCTTGTGCAGCACATGCCATCGCCCCCATCACCGCCCACCAGGCAATCAGATGTTGCCACTGGAAAAATCGTGTGAGTCTTGTCATGGTGCCGCCTGAAAGATTGCGCAATATCAAAAAATAGGAAACTGGTTTAATCTACCATTAATATAAGCGACTACTGAATTAGTAAGAACCACTACATGAATTTGACCAATATCCTTGAAAGCTATGGAGAGAGAGTCACCCTGGCTGCAGGGGGCTTACTTATCGGTGTGTTGTTCGGATTCTTTGCGCAGCGCTCCAAGTTTTGTTTGCGCTCGGCAGTCATTGAGTTCTGGCACCGCAATTTCGGTGAGAAGTTGTCCGTGTGGCTGCTTGCATTTTCCAGTGCGGTGGTAGCTGTGCAGTTGCTGATCGTGATGCAGGCACTGGATGTGAGCACTGCCCGGCAGATTGCTGCGCGCGGAAGTTTGTCTGGCGCAATGATCGGTGGTCTGCTGTTTGGGGCCGGCATGATCATGACGCGAGGTTGCGCCAGTCGTCTGCTGGTGTTGTCAGCCAATGGCAATTTAAGAGCCTTGTTGTCCGGACTAATTTTTGCGGTAACTGCCCAAGCGGCACTATCCGGTGCGTTGTCTCCGGTGCGCAATGCCATCAGTAGTTGGTGGACGGTTGATGGAGGCAGTGCACGTGACTTGCTGTCCATTACTGGTGCTGGCCATTGGGGCGGACTGACGTTCGGTTTACTGTGGCTGGTGGCTGGCCTCTACATTTCCATTCGCAGCGGTTGGGACCTGTGGAAGTGGATAGGCGGCATTGGTACCGGCCTGACTATTGCTGCCGGTTGGTACTACACCTATCTGATTTCAGCCAACACATTTGAAGTGGTGCAGGTGCAAGGGTTGACGTTCAGCGGTCCGTCGGCCGAATGGCTGATGCGCGTGCTGTCTTCGCCTGCTCCGGCCATCGGGTTTGACTTCGGACTGCTGCCCGGCGTGTTCGTAGGCTCCTTTGTGGGTGCATGGATTGGCAAAGACCTCAAGCTGGAAGGTTTTAAGGACGGTTACAGCATGACCCGCTACATCATCGGTGCCGTCCTGATGGGCTTTGGCTCTATGTTGGCGGGGGGATGCGCTGTCGGAGCGGGCATGACCGGTGGTTCCATTTTTGCCTTGACCGCCTGGTTGGCGCTGCTGGGCATGTGGGCTGGTGCCGGCCTGATGGACCGTTGGCTGGACCCACTGCCTGTAACCGTAGCCGCAACACCCGTCAACAGCGCGAGCCAGGCACGGGCGCCTTGAAGGCTATTTGCTGCTCAGATATTCCGCCACCGCAGCCATTTCGAGTGCTGTCATTTTTTGCACAATGGAGTGCATCACGGCGTTGTCATTGGTCCGTTCCCGCTTACCGAAACTCATGAGCTGGTTTTCAATGTAAGACGCATATTGACTGGCAAGACGCGGCAAGGTGGCTGTACCCAACGCTTCCTTGCCATGGCAACTGGAGCAAGCGGGTACACCGCTGTACTTGTTGCCGAAGTGAAAAACATAGTCTCCCACAGCTGCCAGCCCAACATCTTTGGCAGCTTCCACCGGAGTCGACTTGGTCTCAAAGTACTTACCCAAGGCCACCATTTCGTCGGGCTTCAGGTTGGCCGCCATATCAGCCATGGCGGTACTCTTTCGTTTGCCTGATTTAAAGTTTTCCAGCTGCTTGGCGATGTACTCCCAATGCTGGCCAGCCAATTTGGGGAAGACTTCGCTAGACGATTCACCTTCGGCTCCATGGCACAGGAAGCATGACCCACCAATGATCTTTTTCGCCCTGGCCTCGTCGGCTTGCGCCCACGCTCCGCCGGTCCATGCAGCCATTGCCAGCACCATCCATCTCACGCGCACAGTATTCATAGTGTCAGGCCAGCGTGTCCGCCCAGATATTTTTCGCCCAAGCCAGGGCGTAGCGCCCTTCCAACTCACTGGCTGCACTTGATACGCCACCGGAACCTGGCACCGTCACCATGGTCTTTTTCTCAACGTCATAGCGGTGCACACTTGCCACATGCACAGCGTCTTCGTCGCTGACAAAGCTGTAGCAGGTGTTGTTGTAAACCGGCATGTCATTGGGCTCAGCGCCCGTCAAAAGTGCTACCACGGCCGCGGCACAGGTTTTGCCATGCTGATTTGCCATGTGGCCTGATTTGGGCATGGCCGGGGCAATCTGAATGGAGTCACCGAGTATGTGAATATTCTTGGCAGCCTTGGATTCAAAGGTCAGAAAATCCACTTCGCACCACCGGCGATTGGCCGTGGCAAGGCCGGTCTTTACCGCGATTTCACCCGCCCGCATTGGTGGGATGACATTCAGTACATCGGCTTTTACGCTATCGTTGAATTCAAATACCAAGGTGTTGGTGGCCGCGTCCACATCTGTGAGATTGTGTTTGGGCCGGTACTCGACAATGTTCTTGTAGCGTTCGGCCCAAGCCTTTTTAAACAGCGGTCCTTTGGAAGTCACGTCCTCATTGGCATCCAGAATCAGCACCTTGCTTTTGGGCTTGGCCTTGCTGAAATAGTTTGCCACCTGACAGGCACGTTCATAGGGTCCAGGTGGACAACGATAGGGGGCCAGCGGAATCGCCAATGCATAGGTACCGCCATCGGGCATGGCTTCCAGTTGTTTGCGTAAGGCCACGGTTTGCGCACCGGCTTTCCAGGCGTGCAAGACTTTATCTTTGGCGCCAGCCGCCACCATGCCTGGCAGGTTTTCCCACATGAAATCCACCCCTGGCGAGAGGATCAATCGGTCATACGGCAACTCGCTGCCACTGGCCAGTTTGACCAACCGCTTGTCCGCATCAATAGAAACCACCATGTCACGCACCAGCGTCACGCCATGACGCTTGCTCAGGTTGTCGTACGGGGTTGTGATGTCGGACATCGACTTGCTTCCCCCCAGAACCAGGTTGGAAATGGGGCAGGAAATAAAGCTTGAACTGGGCTCTACCAAAGTAACCTGAATGCCGAAATCCGACCACATGCGAACATATTTTGCGGCGGTTGCACCACCGTATCCGCCACCTATAACCACCACTTTAGGACCCTTGTTTGAAGGAGTGGCACAACCCCACAAAAGTCCGGTGGTGCTGATTGCGGAACCGATGCCCAATGCGTTAATAAACTGGCGACGTAACATGATGGCCTCTTACTTTTGCGATGCCGCGAAATGCGCAGCGAGTTGTTCCAATTGCTCATCGGTGTACCCCTTGGACAACTGATGCATGAGAGTGGCTGGCTTCTTGCCAGTCTTGAAGTCGAGCATTTTCTTCAACAATTCGTCTTTGGGCTTTCCCGCCAACGACTCCATTCCAGCTTCAGAAACGCCACTTGTACCGTGGCAGTTTGCACAAGAGGCAGCCAGGCTTCGTACCTGTAAGGTGCTGGCCGCCATAGCAGTGGAATTGGCAACAGCCATTCCTAAAAGGAGGGCTATCCGGAGTGGAATCTTCATACTTTCTCCATTGGCTTCGCGGGGCGAAGGGTTATTGCGATAAACATTTATTCGTATGTCCTTATATTTGGTAATAATATGCAAACAATGCCTGATCAGGCTTCGGTAGAAACCCGAAGCACGAGACTCAAGGCGGGTTTTCAAACACCTATAGATCAACAGGAGACAAACATGTTCAAGTTCTTTTTTGGATTGCTTCTTGCTGGCTTGCTCAGCTTGGCTCAGGCCCAGGACGTCAAAGTGGTTTACCACGTAAACACAGGCATCGATGCAGCGGCCGGCGCCCTGAATAACATTCAAAACCACCTGAATGCAGATCCAAAAGTCAAGATTGTGGTGGTCACGCATGGACCCGGCATCGACTTTTTATTGCAGGATGCAAAAGACAGCAAGGGCCGGGAATTCAGTTCCGCCGTCAGTGGTTTGGCCGCTAAAGGAGTGGAGTTCCGGGTCTGCAACAACACCTTGGTGAGCCGCAATATCAATCCGGACAATCTGCTGATGGAGAGCAAAATTGTTCCATCCGGCGTGGCCGAAGTCGCCCGACTTCAAGCCAAAGAAGGGTTTGTGTATCTAAAGCCCTGATTTGCCTTCTACCTGCACACACACAGCCTTGCACAGGTTGACGATTTGCTCGTTGGCAATCCGGTAGTAGATCTGCACGCCTTCGCGTTCCTTGGCCAGCACTCCTGCCTTGTAAAGCGTATTCAGGTGCTGAGACATGTTGGGCTGGGTGGTGTCAATCTTGCTCAGCAGATAGCTGACGTTTTGCTCACCCTCACACAGGCAGCTAATGATTTTCAGGCGCATGGGGGCTGACATGACGCGGAAGAGTTCTGCAGCCTTGTCAAAGACATAGTCTGGTTTGTCCAGTTCAGAATGGACTATCTTTTTTGTGCGAGTGGCCATTTCTCTTTTGCCCGGACGGTCTTAAAGTGCTGCTGTTTAACGCCCTAGTGTATCGAATGTTCTTACCCATCCCGGGCAAATGAAACCTGAACTGTAGTCAGGCGGTGGGGTCTTGAGTCAACTCGAAATCCAGGTGCAGCGGTACCGCTCTGGGCTTGTCCATTCCGTGCAAGTGGGTCAGAAACCATATCCGGTGATTTTCATGGACTTACAGATGCAACGTATGGACGAACGGGAAGCCACTGCCGAAAATGCTGTTGCCTGAAACAGGTAACGCTGCCTCTAACAAGGCTGCATGGTTTTGTCAGCAAGCCTATGGACCCCGAGGCGTTTAGTCTGGCGCCGCTGATAGCCTTGCAATAGAAGTCCGCCCCCTGGGAGTCACTGCTGGAACGGCTTTAGTCGGATTGAACATGACCCCCAAAAACCTGAAAAAGGTACTCATGTTAGGGTGCACACACTACGCTGCGTAAGAGCGAAGCAAGCGAAAAGATTCATGCTGCACTGCAACATGAAAAATGCCTCTTACCTCCAACTCGCTTTAGAAGACTTGCTTGGCAATTTGCGCTTCGCCCGAAAGCAAGGCCAGCTTGGAAGATTGGCGTACCTTACCTATTGTGAGGCGAAGGCATGGGCGCGACTGGCAAACAAACCTGATTTGGCAGACAAAACGATTGGGGTGTTTTCGCAGAATCCGTGCGTCAGCAAAGTCGAATTTCTACAAAACGTCGACAGTGTGATAGCCATGCTGGAGTTGTATGCGCTTGCGCACAGAACAGGCAACGTCGAGTGTGCCGTTGGGGAGACTGCGTGCGGATTTTGATTGCAGATCACGATGAGGCTTATGCGGATGATTTGTTACGCGCCATGCGAAAAGTGGGGGCAATAGTGGACCGCGTGGTCACTGGCTCGGAAGTCAATACGGCCCTGATGACTTGTAGCGGATTCGACCTTTTGATACTCGACTTGAACCTGCCCAGGATGCACGGCTTGGAGGTTCTCAAAAGGTTGCGCGCGCGTGGCTCAAGGTTGCATGTACTCATACTCTCGGCCGCCAACAGTGTAGAAGAGCGCGTCAAAGCCCTGGACGCTGGTGCAGACGACTATATGACGAAGCCCTATAGCCTTGATGAGCTTCAATCTCGCGTGCGTACTCTGTGGCGGCGAAGCTTGGGCGGATCAAGCAACCAAATCAGGTTCGGGCCCATGACCTATGACTTGGCTAACCGGATGGTCTTGATCGACGACAAGAGAGTGGACCTAACGGCACGTGAGTTGAGGGTGCTGGAAGTGCTTCTGCTGCGTGCCAACAGTTTGGTTACCAAAGACCAGTTGGTGGATCGACTATGTAGGTGGGGCGAAGAGGTCAGCGACAACGCAGTAGAGGTGTATATCCACCGCTTGCGAAAAAAATTGAGTACCCTCCCATCCGAATCGTCGCGGTTCGTGGATTGGGATATTGCCTGAAGAGTGCTGTGGAATGAGAGTTCATACAAACTAAAATGGCACATGCTGAATTACCTCACCGTCCCGGTAACCCCTTTCCAACAAAACTGCTCCCTGGTCTGGTGTGACCAGACAAGACAAGCGGCCGTCATTGACCCAGGTGGCGACTTGCCCCGCATCCTGGCCGAGGTCAAACGATTGGATCTCACCCTTGCGCAGATCTGGCTGACGCATGCGCACATCGACCATGCCGGCGGCACGGCAGAGTTGTCACGCCAATTGGATTTGCCCATCATCGGCCCGCATCCGGGCGACCAGTTCTGGATTGACGGCTTGGCCGAACAGGGTCGGCATTTTGGCTTTCCCCATGCCGAGGTTTTCACGCCCACGCGCTGGCTCAAAGACGGTGACACGGTCACCATTGGCAAGAGCACGTTGGCCGTTCGCCACTGTCCAGGCCACACGCCGGGTCACGTGGTTTTTTACTCGGCGGAAGCCAACCGGGCCTTTGTGGGCGATGTGCTGTTTGCTGGTTCTATCGGGCGCACGGACTTTCCGCAAGGCGACCACGACAGGCTGATTTCGAGCATCAAGGAGCGCCTTTGGCCCATGGGTGATGCAACGGTTTTCATCCCAGGGCATGGCCCGGAAAGCACCTTCGGGCGCGAGCGCCGCAGCAACCCCTACGTGGCCGACTGAACGTGCGTAGGGAAAATGCCGCGCTCGGTGACGACGTAGTCCATCGGCAGGTCGAAGTCCTGGGGATGGATGGTCGGCAAGCGTGACAGTTCATAGGCCACGCCAATGGTCAGCGGACGCGGCGTGATGCTGGCCAGGGTGCGGTCATAAAAGCCGCCGCCATAACCGAGCCGATAGCCCGCTGCATCAAACCCCACGGGCGGCATGATCAGGGCTTGCGGCACCACGATGTCCGTGCCTTCCGGCACGGGAATGTCATACACGCCGCGGCCCATCGCAACACCCGGCCACCAGGCTCTGAACTGCAGGGGCTCGGCCTTGCGCACGACCTCGGGCAAGGCCGCCGTCGAACCCAGATCACGAAAATGATGCACTGCATGCCGTGCATCAAACTCGCCTTGGTAGGGCCAGTAAATGCCGATGCACAGTCCAGCCAACTGGGGAAAGCCTTCGATCAGATGGCCGGTGATGGCGCTGTTCCAGGCCTGCCGGTCCACATCGGACACCGCCTGACGCTTGGCCAGCAATTCTTTGCGTTGGTTGGCCTTCCAGGCCTTGATATCGTCCGGTTGCATCACATTCCCGGCAGTTCGGTATCGCGCTGCGGCGCCGTCACTCCGAGGTGGCGATAGGCGGCCAGCGTGGCGATACGCCCACGCGGCGTGCGCTGCAAAAAGCCTTGCTGGATCAGATAGGGCTCGATCACATCTTCAATCGTCTCGCGTTCTTCGCCAATGCTGGCGGCAATGTTGTCCAGCCCCACCGGCCCGCCGTCAAAGCGGTGGATCACGGCCTCCAACAACTTGCGGTCCATCAAGTCAAAGCCTTGCGGGTCCACATCCAGCATGGCCAAGGCACGGTTGGCAATGTCCAGGTCGATCAGCCCTTTGCCCTTCACGTCGGCATAGTCGCGCACACGACGCAACAGGCGGTTGGCAATGCGCGGCGTACCGCGCGAACGACGGGCAATTTCAAAACCACCGTCTTCGCTCATCGGCACCTTCAGCAGACCGGCGCTGCGGGTGACGATGCGCAGCAACTCCTGCGAAGAGTAAAACTCCAGCCGTGCCACGATGCCAAAACGGTCACGCAAGGGGTTGGTCAACATGCCGGCACGGGTGGTGGCACCGACCAGGGTAAAGGGTTGCAGGTCGAGCTTGATGGAGCGCGCGGCCGGACCTTCGCCGATCATGATGTCGATCTTGTAGTCTTCCAGCGCCGGGTAAAGGATTTCCTCCACCACTGGCGACAGGCGGTGGATTTCGTCAATAAACAAAACATCGTTCTTTTCCAGATTGGTCAGCAGCGCGGCCAGGTCCTTGGGCTTTTCCAGCACGGGGCCACTGGTCTGGCGCAGGTTTACACCCAACTCGTGCGCAATGATGTGGCTCAGCGTGGTTTTTCCCAATCCCGGCGGACCGAACAGCAGCACATGGTCCAGCGCCTCGGAGCGCATTTTGGCGGCGCCGATGAAGATTTCCAGTTGCTCCCGCACCTTGGCTTGGCCCACATATTCGTCCAGCAGTTTGGGACGCAAGGCGCGCTCTATCGCTTCTTCCTGCGGGGAAGTCGGCGCGGCGGACACCATGCGCAAGGGTGCGGCAGAAGAAAAATCGTCGGTCTGAATACTCACAGCTTCAATCGCAAAAATGGGGTTACTCACTATAGCGCGCAGTGTCGCGCAGATGGCGTAAATTCAAGTATCGCCGTAAGGTGCCGATATAAAACCCACGCATATCCGGATATTGCGCCTGCGCTGTGCAGGTCCCCAGAGGTCTCGCCCATGCTTATCAAGTTCCAAATTGCGCCCAGACTGCGCCCAGTCTTGCACCTGCTGTTTGCCGGTGGCCTCGTGCTGGGGCTGTGGGCTGCTGGCAGCGCCCATGCAGAACTGAAAAAAGACCTTATCGAGATCCCCGAGATCAAGAAATTCAAAGAGGAGAAGGCCGCTGCGGCGGCTGCCGAAGCCGAAGCTGCGGCTTCCCACGGCACCGCCAAACATGGCACGGCAAAGCAAGCCCCTAAAGAAGAGGTCATTGCCCCCAGTACCGGCCACAAACAAGAATCGGAAGCGCCTGCAACGAAAGAAAAAGTGGTCGCCGGCGCGAACCATAAACCGGTCGCAGAGAAGTCCGCTACGACAGAACCTGAGACCCCCACGACAAAAGGCTCCGCCACCAGCGAGTCGGTAAAGCAGTTGCGCCAGGCCTTGGGGGCCATCGGCACACCCGTGAAACAGCCCGTTGAGAAGCCACACCTGGTGCGAACCGGTGCCAAAGCCTCGGAGGCACACGGTGCCGGTACGGGTGGCGAAACAAGCCGCGAGTACATCCGTGCGCGGGCACTGGCATTGGCGCGAGGTGAAACGCTACCCGATGCGCATGGCAAGGAAGGCCATGGCGGCGAGGTGCATTGGGCCTATGAGGGCGAGAACGGCCCGGAGGCCTGGGGCAAGCTCAAACCCGAGTTCAACCTGTGCGCGATTGGCAAACGCCAATCGCCCATTGCCATCAAGGAAAACACGACGCTTTATGGGCCCGCCGTGCCGGTGCAGTTTCACTACACGCCGAGCACTGGAACTGTGGTTAACAATGGCCACACGATTCAGGTCAACGTGGAGGGGGAAAACAGCATCACGGTGCGCAATTCCACCTACAAGCTGTTGCAGTTTCACTTTCACACCCCGTCTGAGGAAGTGATCAACAACAAACACTACGCCATGGTCGCGCACCTGGTCCACAAGAACGAAGCCGGGCAACTGGCTGTGGTGGCGGTACTGCTGGAGCAGGGTGAACCCAACAAGCTGGTCAACACCGTCTGGACCTATATGCCCCTGGACACCAATGACCAGGTGCGTATGCCTGCTGGCGCGATCGACATGAACGAATTGCTGCCCGCCGACCAGCGCTACTACCAGTACTTTGGTTCACTGACCACGCCACCCTGCACGGAGGGCGTGTTGTGGACCGTGCTCAAGCAGCCGCTGCGCATCAGCCCGGAACAATTCAAGATATTCAGCCAGCTGTTCCCGTTCAATGCACGTCCGGTGCAGGCCGTAAACGAGCGACCGGTGCGGGAAGCGCAATAGCCATCGAGGTGGGGTTAGGGATAGCGGCCTCCCCTGCTGCTTGACGACGGGACTATTTCGCCAAGGCTCGCAGGGCCAGCTTGATGCCTTCGCTCACTCCCACATCCGAAGGCAGGGCCTTGACCGACGCTGCCGCCTCCTTGTCGCTATAACCCAGCGCCATCAGCGCCTGCAAAATATCCGACTGCGCACCACTCGCAGCACCCAACGGAGCGCCGATATCTGCGCCCAGTTTGCCTTTGAGCTCCAGCAGCAAACGCTCAGCGGTCTTCTTGCCGATGCCCGGCACCTTGATCAGATAGCCTGGTTCTTGCAGCGTGACAGCCTGCGCCAGATCGGCCACACTCATGCCCGACAGCACGGACAGCGCTGTGCGCGGGCCCACGCCAGAGATTTTGATCAGTTGCCGGAACGCTTCGCGCTCGGTGGAGTTGGCAAAGCCGTAGAGAATTTGTGCGTCTTCGCGGACTACAAAATGCGTCAGTAGCGAGACTTTTTCGCCGACTGCAGGCAGGTTGTAAAAAGTGCTCATGGGCACATGAACTTCGTAGCCCACGCCGCCGCAATCCACCAAAACCTGGGGGGGATTCTTGTCACTCAGGGTGCCGGTGAGCTTGCCAATCATTTTGTGCCTATCATGGGGGTTAACTGTCTTTCGTTTGCTGTGAGGAATTATCAGCTTGATTCTCAAACACCTGTTTACCCCGCTAAACAACACGCGACTATCGCACCTGTGTGGCCCCACCGACGAACACCTGCGCAGCATCGAGCTGGCACTGGACGTGCACATTGCCCACCGCCACGAGCAATTCAAGATCGAAGGCCCCAAGGCCAAAGCCCAACGCGCGATGGACATGCTGCAGGCTCTGTATGAAATGGCTGCACGCCCGATTCCCCCGGCCACGGTGCAACTGATGCTGTCGGGCGATGGCTCAAACGAGGCCGCAGACGGACCCACGCTGGCCACACGCCGCGCCGACCTGAAGCCACGCACCAAGAACCAGGCGGTGTACCTGGACAACATCGCCGAGTTCGACATCACCTTTGGCATTGGCCCTGCCGGTACCGGCAAAACCTATCTGGCCGTTGCTGCCGCCGTGGACGCACTGCAACGCAGCGCCGTGCAACGCATCGTGCTGACCCGACCTGCTGTGGAAGCGGGCGAGCGCCTGGGCTTTTTACCGGGTGACCTGAACCAGAAGGTGGACCCGTATTTGCGCCCTTTGTACGACGCGCTGTACGACCTGATGGGCTACGAGCAGGTGCAAAAAGCCTTTGAGCGCCAGGCTCTGGAAATTGCACCACTGGCCTTTATGCGCGGCCGCACGCTGAACAACGCCTTCGTGATTTTGGATGAGGCACAGAACACCACGCCCGAGCAGATGAAGATGTTTCTGACCCGCGTCGGCTTCGGCACCAAGACCGTGATCACCGGCGATGTGAGCCAGATCGACTTGCCCAAGGCGCAGATGAGCGGCCTGGTCGAGGCCGAGCGCATTTTGCGTCGCGTACCGGGCATTGCCATCACAAGGCTGACCAGCAGCGACATCGTGCGCCACCCCCTGGTCGCGCGCATTGTGGATGCCTATGACGCTGCACGCCTGAGCGACCTGCCCCCGATTGCTGTGCCAGAGCCCGAACCCGAACTGCCACGCGTCGCCCTGCCCAAAACCCGCTCGCCCCGCGCCAAGGTGCCTGGCTCGCCCGTCTAGAAAGTTACCCATGTTGTCTGATCTGTCGCTGTCCTTGCAATTTGGGGACATCAAATACAAAGAGCGGCACCGCGCCGCCTTGCCGCGCCACAAGGTGACCCGCTGGATTCGCCATGCACTGGCCAGCGACGCCGAGGTCACCGTGCGGATCGTGGATGCCGAGGAAGGCCAGACCCTGAACCGCGACTTCCGCAAGAAGGACTACGCCACCAATGTGCTGACCTTTGACTACACGCAGGAACCAGTGGTCACGGCCGATCTGGTGTTGTGTGCACCTGTGGTCGCCAAAGAGGCAAAGGAACAAGGAAAAACGCTGCAAGCCCACTACGCGCACCTGATCGTGCACGGAACGCTGCACGCGCAAGGCTGGGACCATGAACTGGAAGAAGATGCCCAAGTCATGGAACTGCGCGAGACCGAAATTCTGGCGCGCCTGGGGTTCAAGAACCCCTACTGAAGCGGCGTTGGGCCAGTCCATGCGTCTTCGACTATGCGCCTTGCTTCTCTGCATAGGCACCCTGTGCAGCGCCAGCGGCCAGACTCTGGACGCGGCAAGCAGCGATGCCATTCAGACGCCACCGGCTGTACTCGCCCTGCTGACTCAGGCCCAGGCCCTGGAACAAAACGATGACTTCCAGGAAGGCGCCTGGCAGGCGGCCGCGCGTTATTGCGAGGCTGCCCGCATGGGCAGCACAGAGGCCCAATACCGGTTGGGCATGCTGTTCGCGCTGGGCCGTGGTGTGCCAGAAAGCCAAGAGTTAGCAGCCTCCCTTTTTTCACTGGCGGCGCGGCAAGGCCATGCGCAAGCCCACACCATGCTGGAAACCATACGCTTCACCAGCCAGGAGTTGCCGCCCTGTGTCATGGACGCGGTGGCACCTCCGCGCGCGCCAAAACCTGTACCCGGCGCGCCGGTGATCGACCCGGTGATTGCCGGGATCGACAAACACATCGACGCCCTGCCACCCAGCCGTCGCTGGATCGTGGACCTCGTGGGAAAGCAAGCGCAATGGAATGCGATAGATCCACGCCTGATACTGAGCATCATTGCCGCCGAATCCAATTTTGAAACACGGGCGACCTCGGCCAAATCCGCCATGGGGTTGATGCAACTGATTCCCGACACAGCGGAACGCTTCAACCTGACCAATGCCTACAACGCCACCCAAAACATCCGTGCCGGTCTGAGCTATGTACG
Source organism: uncultured beta proteobacterium (assembly GCA_903870955.1). Lineage (GTDB taxonomy): Bacteria > Pseudomonadota > Gammaproteobacteria > Burkholderiales > Burkholderiaceae_C > Allorhodoferax. The sequence continues at coordinate 6,329 of CAIQEX010000009.1, read as the reverse complement.
CTGGCTGTTGTCGTACTACCAGGGCGATGTGAAGCTTGCCTTGGCCGCATACAACGCCGGCGAAGGCAATGTCGACAAGTACAAAGGTGTGCCGCCCTTTAAGGAAACCCGGCAGTACGTGCAAAAGGTGATGGCTTTGTATGGCAAGGCGACCCACCCATTTGACGACAAGGCGGGACGCATTTCACCTATGCTGGGACGGGCGCCTTTCGGCCATTAGCTTGATTTCCGAAAACCCCGCCGGGGCGCCAGCTCAGTGCGGATCGGAAGGCTGTGGCGCCACGCGCATGGGAATGGTGACGGGCCCGTCGTTGACCAGTTCCACCGCCATCTCGGTGGCAAAGCGGCCGGTCTGCACGATCGGGTGCGCGGCGCGGGCCTGCGCCACAAAGTAGTCAAACAATTCACGCCCGCGCGCCGGTGCAGCGGCATTGGTAAAGCTGGGGCGGTTGCCGCCGGTGGTCTCTGCCGCCAGCGTAAATTGGCTGACGATCAGCAAACCACCCACCGTGCCCGCGCCGTCCAGATTCTGGATGGCAAGGTTCATCTTGCCGTTGGCATCGTTGAAGATGCGCAGCTTCAAAAGCTTGGCCAGAAGTTTGTCGGCCTCGGCTTGGGTGTCCCCTTGTTCGGCACACACCAGCACCAGAAAGCCGCGCCCGATCTCACCGATGACCGCGTTTTCCACGGTCACCTTGGCACGGCTGACACGTTGCACCAGAGCCAGCATCGCGCGCGATCAGGCGAGTGTCACGCGGGCAAACTTGCGCTTACCCACCTGCAGCACATAGGTGCCAGCGCCCAGCTTCAGGCCCTTGTCGCTGACCACGTTGCTGTCAATGCGCACACCGCCGCCATCGATCAAACGGTTGCCTTCGCCGGATGAAGCGGCCAGTCCCGCCGACTTCAGCAAGGCGCCGATTCCCACGGCAGCCCCGCCTTCGCCCAAGGGCAGACTGATCTCAACCACCTCGTCCGGAATGCCACCCTTGCTGCGGTTGATGAAGTCCTGTTCAGCCGCATCCGCTGCGGCGACCGAGTGAAAGCGTGCCGTGATTTCCTTGGCCAACGCCACTTTGGCGTCCTTCGGGTTACGCCCGGCTGCCACCTCAGCCTGAAGGGCCGCGATGGCGGTTTCACTCTTGAAGCTCAGGAGCGTGTACCACTTCCACATCAGCACATCCGAAATGCTCAAGCACTTGGCAAACATGGTGTTGGGCTCTTCCGAGATGCCGATGTAGTTGTTCTTGCTCTTGGACATCTTCTCCACGCCGTCCGTTCCTTCAAGCAAGGGCATGGTCAAAATGCACTGCGGCTCCTGGCCGTACTCCGACTGCAAATGGCGCCCCATCAGCAGGTTAAACTTCTGGTCGGTGCCGCCTAGTTCCAGATCACTCTTGAGCGCCACGCTGTCGTAACCCTGCATGAGCGGGTACAAGAACTCGTGAACGGCAATGGGCGTGCCGGCCTTGAAGCGGTCATGGAAGTCGTTGCGTTCCATCATGCGCGCCACGTTGTAGCGCGAGGCCAGCTGAATCATGCCGCGCGCACCCAGTGGGTCGCTCCATTCGCTGTTGTAGCGAAACTCGGTCTTTTCCGGGTCCAGCACCAGACTAGCCTGCTTGAAGTAGGTTTCGGCATTGACCTTTATCTGCTCAGCCGTCAGCGGCGGACGTGTCGTATTGCGACCGCTTGGGTCGCCAATCATGCTGGTGAAGTCGCCCATCAAGAAAATCACCGTGTGGCCCAAGTCCTGCAACTTGCGCATTTTGTTCAGCACAACGGTATGGCCGACGTGAATATCGGGGGCGGTTGGATCCAAACCCAGTTTTATTCGCAGCGGAATACCGGTCGATTCGGAGCGCACCAACTTCCTGATCCAGTCTTCCTGTGGGATGAGTTCTTCGCAGCCGCGCAAGGTCACAGCCAGCGCTTCACGGACACGATCAGACAAAGGTAAAGATTGGCTTGAGGCTTGATTCATAAGGGTTTTTATGCAGAAGGAGGTGCCGGCCGCCGCTATACTGTGAGGCTATTCCTACAACGCGCATGGTTCCGGCGACCTCAGATTTTAGTCGCCCAGTGCCTGCCCCCTGGAGCCCAAATTTGAAAAGCGCCTTAAACCGCACTGTGGATAACGTTTTGGCTGCGGCCATTGCGATCGCCGTGCGCCACCCAAAACGTATCTCTGCAACGATTGCAGCCTTGCTACTCACTGGAACAGGGTTTACGTTTGCTGTAGCCAATCTGGCGCCAGAGCCTTCACAGATGATGATCCGCAGTGTCAGCGAGTCCCTGCCCGTGCCCGACCTGGGTTCGCAAGTGGAGGGCCTGGAAGCGCTCAGCATGAAGTTGTACCGGTCCGAACAGACGCGTGCCACGGATACCGCCGACACTTTGCTTAAGCGTTTGGGGGTCTTTGATCCCAAGGCTGCCGCGTTTTTGCGCAGCGACGCACTAACCAAAAAATATTTGCTGGGTCGCGCCGGTCGCGCTGTCACCCTCGAAGCCAACGCCGATAGCACGCTGCTCAAATTGCAGGCCCGTTGGAGCCTGGACGAAGAAGGCATGTTCAGGCGCTTGAGTGTCGAAAAATCCGCAGCAGGGTTTGCTTCTCGCCTAGAAACGCTGCCCTTGACCGCGTCTACCCGAGTCGCCAGCGGCACCATTTCTTCGTCCCTGTTTGCCGCCACTGATGAAGCCCGCATTCCGGACTCGGTATCCGGTCAACTGGCTGAAATATTTTCGGGGGATATCGACTTTCACCGCGCGCTCCACAAAGGTGACCGTTTTTCCGTGGTCTATGAAACGCTGGAAGGCGATGGCGAGCCATTGCGCGCTGGACGCATAATGAACGCTGAGTTTGTAAACGGCGGCAAAACCTTTCAGGCCATGTGGTTCCAGGAGCCTGAGCTTGCCAGTGAATCTCACGCACCCCGAAGAGGCGGTTATTACACGCTGGCTGGTGAAAGCCTGAAGCGCGCCTTCCTGGCCGCACCTTTGGCATTTTCTCGGATCACCAGCGGATTCAAGATGCGCTTTCACCCCATTCTCCAGGTCTGGAAAGCCCATTTGGGTGTGGACTATGCAGCGCCTGTCGGTACGGCGGTGCGCAGTGTCGGAGACGGCGTGGTGGAATTCGCTGGCAAACAAGGCGGCTTTGGCAATGTCGTCAAGCTTAAGCATCAGAACCAGACCAGCACGGTGTATGCCCATCTCAGCAAAATTAATGTGAAGCAGGGGCAAGCCGTTTCCCAGGGTCAGAACATCGGCTCGGTCGGCATGACGGGCTGGTCTACCGGCCCGCATCTGCACTTTGAATACCGTGTCAACGGCGTCTATCAAGATCCGCAAGCCATTGCACGCCGCAATGAAACCGTGCCGGTCACCGCAAGCATGAAACCCTTGTTTGACAAGGCCGCAGCGCAGGCCCGTGTGGCATTGTTGGCGGCCGGCCAGGCCCGTTTCAGCAGCGTCGAATAAGCCAACCCGTCGGAGACGCATCCAGTTGTCGCAGTTGTACGCCGGCCTGATGTCCGGCACGTCGCTGGACGGTGTGGATGGCGTGCTGGTGGATTTTTCGGCGATTCGCCCCCGTGTTCTGGGGCACGTGAGCGCCCCATTTCCCGCCGCTCTCAAGCAGGAATTGCTGCTGCTCAATACGTCGGGACCCGATGAACTGCACCGCGCAGCACTTGCCGGCAACGCCTTGGTGCGGGTCTATGCCGACGTATGCGCCCAACTCATGCGGCAGTGCCAGGTGGATGCCTCCCAAGTCCGTGCGGTAGGTGCCCATGGCCAAACCGTACGCCACCGACCCCATCAATTCGACGGCACCGGCTACACCGTGCAACTCAACCAACCGGCGCTATTGGCTGAGCTAACGGGCATCGATGTGGTGGCCGATTTCCGCAGCCGTGATGTGGCTGCGGGCGGCCAGGGAGCGCCGCTGGTGCCACCTTTTCATCAGGCTTTCTTTGGCCACTTGCCGGGCATCACCGGGGTGCTGAATATTGGCGGCATTTCAAATATCAGCGTGCTGAATAGTGACGCACCAGACGCCGTAATCGGCTTTGATTGTGGCCCTGGCAATGCCTTGATGGATGCCTGGTGCATGACCCATACCGGCGCGCCGTTTGACGATCAGGGACGTTGGGCTGCCACCGGAGGCGTGCATGGCGCTTTGCTGCAAAGTCTTCTGGATGAGCCATTCTTTACCCAGACTCCGCCCAAAAGCACCGGTCGCGATTTGTTCAACGGCCCCTGGCTTCAGACCAAGCTTGCAGGGTTTTCCGACCTGCGGCCTCAGGATGTGCAAGCCACGCTCGCCGAACTCACGGCCCGTAGTTGCGCCGACTGCGTGCTTGAATTTGCGCCCGGCAGCACCCGACTCATTGTCTGCGGAGGTGGCGCCTTCAACACGCATGTAATGACCCGGCTTGAAGCTCTGTTGCCAGGATGTGTAGTGGCCAGTTCCGAGGCTTTTGACTTGCCGCCGCTGCAGGTCGAAGCCACGGCTTTCGCGTGGCTGGCCAGACAATGCGTAGAGCGCAAAACGGCCAGCTTGAAAAGCGTTACGGGCGCCAGAAGCGCCCGCATACTGGGTGGCGTCTACCCTTCATCCGAGTAGCGCACCTGGACCTGATTGGCTGGGTTCAGGTCGAAAAGGATGAACCGCAACCACAAGTCGTCGTGGCATTTGGATTCTTGATGACAAACTGCGCGCCTTGCAGATCTTCCTTGTAATCGATCTCGGCTCCAACCAGGTATTGGTAGCTCATGGCATCGATCAAAAGTGACACGCCATTCTTGGTCATTGTGGTGTCGTCTTCGTTGGTAATTTCATCGAAGGTAAAACCATACTGAAAGCCAGAACAACCACCACCTTGCACGAATACGCGCAACTTCAAATCGGGATTGCCTTCTTCGGCAATCAAATCTGCCACCTTGGCCGCCGCGCTATCCGTAAAAAGGATAGGGGCGGGCATTTCTGTCTGAATGTTTTCTGCAACGGCGCTCATAGACGACTCCGGTCAAATCTTTAAGGTGGCAATACTACACCAAATCGCTCGGGAATTCTTTCAGGAGTTCTTTGCCGCTAATTTCAGAATGGGTTTTTCTTCACCTTCGAGCAAAGGCTTCAGTTGCCCTGTAATCAAAGCGCCCTGATGCATTTCCAGTGCCGCATATTCGACGTCACCCTCGATGCGGGCCTTGGGCTGCAGTTCCAACATCTGATGCGCATGGATCGGGCCCTTGACGAGGCCATTGACGATGATGTGATCCGCCGTGACCGCGCCCATCACTTTGGCGGAATCGGAAATGACCAGCAAACTGGCATGTTCATCGTTGGCATGAACGTCACCGTGAACTTCACCGTCGATGCGCAAGCCATCGGTAAAGGTAATGCTGCCGGTGATACGACTGCCCTCGGCAATCAGGCTCTTGATTGCGGGTTGCTTCTTCTTATTGAACATTTTCACCTCTATAAAGACCTATAACTTCAAGGACTGCGTCGCCCGAACGGCGCTACCTTCCAGCACTTTGGCTTGCACGCCCTTCACCTGCACCTGTGCAGGCACTTCGAAAACACCTTCAAGGCGGCCATACTGTTTGATCTTAAGAGCCTGTCCGCCGGTCGGCAAGGTGGAAGACCATGGTTTGCCGTTAAGTACCCCACTGAAGGTCAACTCCAGCACGCCATTGAATTCCGACGCATTTTTGCTCGCCTGAATAACCAATACCTGCCACTTGATGTCTTTGCCGTTCAACAGTTCTGCCTGCAGGCCACGAATGGTCACACCTTCCACGCCACTTGTCGGAATCAACTTTTCAAAGAACCCCAGGTCATTGCGCAAACTCTGGTTCTCGGCTTGCAATTGTTTGACTTGCTCCATCAATTTATCTTCTGACGCCTTACCGGCAGTGACCAGGGTACCCGCCGTATTGGCGATGGACTGCGCTTTGTCGCGCTCCTCCTGAGCCTTGTCCAGCTCCGCATGGATGCCAGCCATTTCGCTGCGCAGCTTGAGCAGTTCCTGCTTGGCGTCATGGTCCAGCCCGGCAATATCCCGGCCGAACTCAAATGCCCACAAGGCGATGGCGGCGCAGAAGCCCAACATGATCGCGGCCACCGCCCATCGCAAGGGCCAGGGCATGGCGCTGCGCACCGACATACGCGGTGCGCTGATGGTGAGGCGACGAAGGAGCAAGCGGGTTCGCATAGAGGCCGCAGTCTAGCAGCACACTACAACGCACATAAAAAAAAGCCGCCGGAACTTGCATTCCGACGGCTTCTTTGCAATTGCTTGCAGGTGCTTAACGCTTGG
>CAIQEX010000008.1 GCA_903870955.1 uncultured beta proteobacterium | reverse complement strand
TCAGCGACGCTCGCAATGCCGGGGACATGTGCTCGCATCACGATGAAGTCAACACAGAATTCTTTTTAAAACTTCCGGAGACACACCATGTCTGAACGCCATCCCATCATCTCCATCACCGGCTCCAGCGGGGCTGGCACCACCTCGGTGACCCGCACGTTCGAGAATATTTTTCGCCGCGAGAACGTTAACGCGGCAGTGATTGAAGGCGACAGCTTTCACCGCTACGACCGCAAGGATATGAAGCTGCGCCTGGCCGAAGCAGAGGCGCAGGGCAACAAAAACTTCAGCCATTTCGGACCTGAGAACAATTTATTTCCCGAACTGGAAGCGTTGTTCCGTGACTATGCCGAAACCGGCACCGGCAAGCGCCGAAAGTACCTGCATGACAATGAAGAAGCCGCACCCTACAAGCAGGAGCCTGGCACCTTTACGCCCTGGGAAGATGTGCCCGCAAACACCGATCTGTTGTTCTACGAAGGCCTGCACGGTGCCGTCGTGACGCCCGAAATCAATATTGCACAGCACCCGGATTTGCTGATCGGTGTGGTGCCTGTCATCAACCTGGAATGGATTCAAAAACTCTGGCGCGACAAGTCCAAGCGCGGCTACAGCACCGAGGCGGTGACCGACACCATCCTGCGCCGCATGCCCGACTACGTGAACTACATCTGCCCACAGTTCATGCACACGCATGTGAACTTTCAGCGCGTGCCCATGGTGGACACCAGCAACCCGTTCATCTCGCGCGATATCCCCTCGCCGGACGAAAGCATGGTGGTGATCCGCTTTGCCAAGCCCAAGGGTATCGATTTTCAATACCTGCGCAGCATGGTTGACGGCAGCTTCATGAGCCGCGCCAACACCATCGTGGTGCCCGGCGGCAAGATGGAATTGGCGATGCAACTCATCTTCACGCCCTTTATCTGGCGCATGATCGAGCGCAAGAAGCGGGGGGCCTGATATGAGCACCCTACCCACACCTGATATGGCCCGCAGCATGGCCAATGCGATTCGCATGCTGGCGGTGGACGCCGTAGAAAAAGCCAAGTCCGGCCACCCGGGCGCGCCCATGGGCATGGCCGATATTGCCGAAGTGCTGTGGAACCGCCACCTCAAGCACAACCCGGCTAACCCCCATTGGCTGGACCGTGATCGCTTCGTGCTCTCTAACGGCCACGGCTCGATGTTGATCTATGCATTGCTGCATTTGACGGGCTATGACCTGCCCATGGAAGAGCTGAAAAACTTCCGCCAGTTGCACAGCAAAACGGCTGGACATCCTGAGGTGGGCATTACCCCCGGCGTGGAAACCACCACGGGCCCATTGGGTCAAGGGTTGGCCAATGCCGTGGGCATGGCGCTTACCGAAAAACTGCTGGCCGCCGAATTCAACCAGGGGGCACACCGGGTGGTTGACCACCACACCTATGTGTTCATGGGTGACGGCTGCCTGATGGAGGGCATCAGCCACGAGGTCTGCTCTCTGGCAGGCACCTTGAAACTGTCCAAACTGATCGCGCTTTACGACGACAACGGAATCTCGATTGACGGCCATGTAGAGGGCTGGTTTGCCGATGACACGCCCAAGCGCTTTACAGCCTACGGCTGGAACGTGATTGCAGCGGTGGACGGGCATGACCCTGCCGCGCTGGATGCTGCGGTGCGCGCTGCCCGCGTGCAGAGCGTCATGGCGGATGGTCGGCCCACGCTGATTTGCTGCAAGACAGTAATCGGCATGGGCTCGCCCAACAAGGCCGGCACCCATGATGTACATGGTGCCGCCTTGGGTGCGGCTGAAGTGGCCGCCACGCGCGCCGCGCTCGGCTGGAACCACGCACCGTTTGAAATTCCTTCTAACGTTGCGGATGCATGGAATGCCAAAGCCCGAGGTCAGGAAGCGGAGCGTGTTTGGCGTACACGGTTCGAAGCCTATCGCACGGAGCATCCGGCGTTGGCCGCAGAGCTGGAGCGGCGCATGGTCGGCGATTTGTTACCCGCCTTTGCCGAGAAGTTGCCCGGGTTGCTGGATGCCATTGCCGCCAAGCCCGACGCCGTAGCAACCCGCAAGGCCAGTCAGAACGCGTTGGATGCCATCGCACCGCTATTGCCGGAATTCTTTGGCGGCAGTGCCGATTTGACCGGCTCCAATCTCACCAATTTCAAGGGTTGTGTAAAAGCAGGTGTGGATGCACAAGGCGCATTTCAGCCCGGCAACCACATGAGCTACGGCGTGCGCGAATTCGGCATGGCCGCCCTCATGAACGGTATGGCGCTGCATGGTGGCTACATTCCCTACGGCGGCACCTTCCTCACTTTTAGCGACTACAGCCGCAATGCAATCCGCATGGCCGCACTGATGAAACAGCGTGTCATCCATGTGTTCACCCATGACAGCATCGGCCTGGGCGAGGACGGCCCCACACACCAGAGCGTGGAGCACATCCCGTCGCTGCGCATCATTCCCGGGCTTGACGTATGGCGACCCGCGGACGGACTGGAGACGGCGGTGGCCTGGGCTTGCGCTGTCGAGCGACGGGACGGCCCCAGCGCCTTGTGCCTGTCGCGTCAGAACCTTCCGCGCCTGACCGCGTCCGAGATGGCCGCGACCATTCGCCGTGGTGGCTATGTGTTGTCTGACATGCCCGGCGCACAAGTGGTGCTGCTGTCCACCGGTTCCGAGCTTGAACTGGCGATGCAGGCGCAAGCAACATTGGCCGCACAAGGCATAGCCACCCGTGTGGTGTCCATGCCCTCCAGCAATGTGTTTGACCGCCAGACTGCCGACTACCAGGAAAGCGTGTTGCCGCTGCATTTGCCAGCGGTTGCGATTGAAGCCGCTCACCCCGACTTCTGGCGCAAATACGTGGGCCGAACCGGCGCCGTGGTGGGCATGACGGGCTTTGGTGAGTCGGCCCCGGCAAAGGACTTGTACGCATTCTTCGGCATTACCGCCGACAGCGTGGTCGAGGCAGCGCGTGCGTTGGTTGAAAGGAGCAGTTGATGTTTCCTTCGTTTGAGCTGGTCATGTTCGATCTGGATGGCACCTTGATAGCCACTGCGCCCGAGATCTGTGACGCGGTAAACGACACGCTCGTGCAATTTGGCATGCAGGAGGTCTCGCAGTCGCAGGTCGATGCATGGATTGGCCACGGTACACGCGAATTACTGTTGCAGGCCGTCTCACTGCGCCAGGAAATTCCGGTACAGGAACTTCGCGGGAGTCGAAATTTCGCTGAGATGAATACCGCATTCGACCGGCACTATCTGAGTCGCTGTGGCACCCGCAGCGAACTCTATCCAAAAGTACGGGAAACGCTCGCTACTTTGCGCAATCGTGGTGTGAAGATAGCGGTGGTTACCAACAAGGAATACCGCTACACGCAGACCGTGCTCGATGCACACCGGATCACACCCATGGTAGACATGGTTGTCAGTGGTGACACCCTGCCGACCAAGAAACCTGACCCTGCAGGTGTGGCGCACTGTTTGCAGAAGTTTCGTATCCGGCCGGATCGCGCACTATTCGTTGGTGACTCCCGCATCGACGTAACGACAGCACGCAATGCAGGCGTGCGGGTGTGGGCGCTGCCTTACGGCTACAACATGGGTGAACCCATCCACGCAGCCCAGCCCGACCGGGTTATTGCAGATTTTTCTGCACTCACCGAATAAAAATTTCGCAAGAAAGCAAGGCAAATGACTATCAAGATTGGTATCAACGGTTTCGGTCGAATCGGACGCAACGTATTGCGCTCTGCCATTCAAAACTTTAGCGACATTGAAGTCGTTGCTATTAACGATTTGCTGGAGCCTGACTACCTGGCTTACATGCTGCAATATGACTCAGTGCACGGCCGCTTCAAGGGAACTGTGTCGGTCGAAGGCAACACCCTGGTGGTCAACGGCAAGAAGATTCGTCTAACGCAGGAAAAGGACCCCACCAGCCTGAAGTGGGCGGAAATTGGTGCCGACATTGTGATCGAATCCACCGGCATTTTTCTGGACAAGGCCGGCGGCGAGAAGCACTTGGTTGCCGGTGCCAAGAAGGTCATATTCTCAGCACCTTCCAAAGATGACACTCCGATGTTTGTGTATGGCGTGAACCATGCAACCTATAAGGGTGAAAGCATCATCTCGAACGCATCCTGCACCACCAACTGCCTGGCACCCATTGCCAAAGTGATGCATGACAAGTGGGGCATCAAGCGTGGCCTGATGACCACCGTGCACGCTGCTACCGCCACGCAAAAGACGGTGGACGGCCCTTCCAACAAAGACTGGCGTGGCGGCCGCGGCATTCTGGAAAACATCATTCCCTCGAGCACCGGCGCTGCCAAGGCGGTGGGCGTGGTTATTCCTGAGCTTAACAAGAAGCTCACCGGCATGTCTTTTCGCGTGCCCACCAGTGATGTGT
>CAIQEX010000007.1 GCA_903870955.1 uncultured beta proteobacterium | reverse complement strand
TCCTGAATCGCCCGCACGGTTTCCAGACCGTCCATCCCCGGCATCTGCCAGTCCATCATGACAAAGTCGTATGGCTTGGCCTCGGCTTTCGCCTGCGTGAGCGACTGGAGGGCCGCTCCCCCGGAATGCACGACTTCCACGTCAAAGCCCAATTCGACCAGGGTGTCCGACATGATCAGCGCGGCGGCATCGTTGTCGTCCACCACCAGCACGCGGCGTCCGTGCAGGTCTATATGGGCCTTGGGCAGTATGTTCTCGCTGGTGCCAACGCCCAGGCTCGCCGTGAACCAGAAGGTCGACCCCTGACCGGGCACACTGTCCACACCGATCTCGCCGCCCATGGCCTGAACCAGGCTTTTGCAGATTGCCAGACCCAGTCCGGTACCACCGTATTTGCGTGTGGTTGAACTGTCGGCCTGCTCAAAGCTTTTAAACAGGCGACTGATTTGCTCCGCGGTCAAACCGATGCCCGTGTCGCTGACACTGAAGTGCAGCAGCGCCTGCTGGTCCTTCACCTGCTTGACGGAGATGGCCAGGCGAATCTCCCCACTCTGGGTGAACTTGACGGCATTGTTGGCGAGGTTAATCAGCACCTGTCCAATGCGCAGCGGGTCGCCGATCAGCGTCCTCGGAACGTCGGTCCCGACACGACAGAGCAGTTCAAGCCCCTTCTCTTCGACCTTTTCAGATACCAGATTCACGACGTTGTCGAGCACTGCATCGAGTTCAAAGGACATCGATTCAATTTCCATCTTGCCGGATTCGATCTTCGAAAAATCCAGGATGTCATTGATGATGCCCAGCAGGTGCTCGCCACTGCGCCGGATCTTGCTGAGATAGTCCTGAATACGCACAGGCATCTCCTGCTTCAAGGCCAGGCTCGACAGACCAATGATGGCGTTCATGGGCGTGCGTATCTCATGGCTCATGTTGGCCAGGAAGGCGGACTTGGCGGCACCCGCCTCTTCGGCGGCAACTTTGGCTGCCTTCAACTCGATATTGGCGTACACCGTGTTCGACACGTCGAGTATCACGCCCACCATACCTGCCGAATGGCCATCGGCCTTGCGAATGCCCTGGCCCCAATACAGCTCGTGGTGGATGAAGCCATCGGTCCAGCGCGTTTCGCGTGTGCTGTGTACCCGTTCACCCGATTGGATGATCTCCATCTGCTCCTGCATTTGGATCGCGGCTTGTGTTTCATCCAGAGTGCCGCGTTCTCCTTCGGACTCCATCAGCAACTTGCCGATGCAGTCTTCCCGCCGCACGCCGTAGGCATCTTCATAGGCCCGGTTCATCCCTTCCGTGCGCCCTTCTGCATCCTTGACAAACAATGGCGTGGGGATGGCGTCCATCAGTCGCTCTTGAAAGTCCACCCTGTCCGCATAGGCCAACAGGGACTGCCGTTGCGCAGTGTTGTGGCGCGCCAGCAAGCAGTAGCCACCAAACAGGGTTCCGAAGGCCACAAGGCCCAACAGCGCGCGCGTCCAACTTTCGGTGATGTCGCGACTGGGTTCGATCAACACCACCTGCCAGGAACCTTTTTCCGAAGGCCAGTTGACCGTGACGTTGGCCGAATGGTAATTCTCGATCTCGACACCGACTTTTCCATAGACGCCAGATTTGGTCTGCATGGGCAGATGCAGTTGCCCGATCATGGCGGGACCGGCTTCAACATTCTGTGGCAACGAGAGCAATTCCACCAATTCCTGGGCGCTGCGGTTACCGGCAAAAACCATCCCCATGGGCGACACCAGCAGAGCGGTGCGAGGCAAATAGTTGGTCAGCACCCGGTCAATATCGAGCACATCAGACTCCAGGTGATACACCCCCACCACATCGGAACTGGTGGCACGCTGCTCATAAATGGGGGCAGTGAAGTGCAGGCTGCGTTGTGCTTTGTCTGACGCCACCTCCGGGTACACCGTGGGCACCCCTAACAAGGCCAGACGGACATAAGGTTTTGCGGCCAGGTCCGCACTCGCACGAGACAATCTGCCATGTACATCCAATGCCACTTCTTTCACGCCTTTGGCGTTCAGAATGGCAGCCGACTGGACGTTAAAAACCTCGATCACGGTGGCCAGGTCGGCTACGACGCTGGACTTCAGTGCGTTATCCGGAAGTGCCAACAGGAGCTTGGCCCGCGCGTCCAGAATGCCCATCAGGGTGGCACCGCTCATCACCACGCCCTTGCTGCTGACCGACTCCACCAGTGCCCCCATGGCCTTGGTTTCCAATTGCAGGCGCTCGATGCGCTGGGTCGCCACCATGCGGTCCCGCACAAAGAGCACCACGCCGGCAACACACAGGGATAACAGCAGCGCAACCGCATGTTGCAGGTTGGCTTTGTACCGCATGCTAGACAGCGGCCCGCAGCGTGCAGGCTAGGGTGAGGTGACAGTCATACATGGCCAATGGGTGCGTTTTATATCGTTAAACGTGCGAATGAGTGTGCACGCCAACGCATTATTGGCCATATTCGGCGACTTCAACAAGCTTTCTCGCTGACTTATTTGGCCTCTTCTGCCCCAAGCACCACCGTCACCATCCTGTCGGGCTGCACGGCACGCGCAAAGGCCGCGCGAATTTCAGCCGCCGTGAGCCTTTGCACCTGTGTCGTCCAGGTTTCCAGGTAATCCAGAGGCAGGTTATTCCAGGCAATGTTGGCCACGTTGTCGAGCAACTTGCGGTTGCTGTCCAGGCGCAGGGCAAAGCCGCCGATGAGGTTGTCCTTGGCGGCTTGCAGTTCTTTCTCGGTGGGGCCTTCTGTGACGAACTTTGCCAATACCTCTCGTACCAGATCGAGCGCCTGTTGCGCCTGATCGGGACGCGTTTGCAAGCCAATGGTGAAGGCGCCCGCATGCAAGCCCGGGGAGAAATAGCTGTACACGCTGTAGGTCAGACCGCGCTTTTCCCGCACTTCTTCGGTCAGGCGCGCGGTAAATCCACCGCCACCCAGAATGTGATTGGCCACCGTCAAGGCAAAGAAATCCGGCGAATTGCGTTTCACGCCGGGCTGACCCAAAAGCACATGGGCTTGTGCCGAAGCAAAGGCAATGCGCTCTTCGTGCGCGGCTGCCAGTGGTTCGACTTCAGCCACTGCGGGCAGGGCATCGCAGCCAGTGGCGGGCAGGTTGGCCAGCAAACGGGTCACCAGGGCATCCGCCTGCGCCCGATCCAACGCCCCAACGATGCTGACCTTGGCACTGCAGGCGCGCAGCGCCTGCGCATGCAGGGCCCGCATGTCGGCGGCACTGATGCGCCCCAGCGTTTCTTCCGTGCTTTCCGCGCCATAGGGGTGGTCACGGTAGACGGCACGGGCAAAGGCGCGCCCGGCCAGGGTGGCGGGCCGGGTATTGGCCTCCTTGAGGCTGGCAATCAGCTTGGGCCGGTCGCGCAACCACGGCGCCTCCGGATAGGCTGGATCTGCCAATTCCCGGGCCGCCAGAGCGGTGGCTTTTTCCAGCAGGTCCGGGTAGGTGAGTGAGCGCAAGGCAAAGCTCAGGCGGTCGGCACCGGCGCTGCCACCAAAGCTGGCACCCAGATCGGCCCAGGCGTCGCTCAGGCCGTTTTCATCCAATGCCGGTTCCGAGCCGCGCGCCTTGACTCCGTAGGCAGTGCTGGCGGCCATCAGGTTGGCCAAGCCGGGTTTGTCTTTCGGATCGCGCCGGGCACCGGCATCAAAGTCGATTTGCACGTCGACCATCGGAATGGCCGGGCTTTCCACCAGATACACCTGGGCACCCGAGGGCTGCGTCCAATGGGCAATCGGAATGGCCGCGTGGCTGGTGAGGGCGGCACACAACAGCAGCGTTGCGGATACGCAGTAGCGAGCAGATTTCAAGAGAGTCGGGGTCGTGAAGGTCATGAATGGGTTCACCGGATTAGTGCCGAAGGCCCGTGATGGCGGGGCGGGGTCTGCGGACCTTGTCCAGTGGCTGCGGCAGCAGCGTGGCGACCGTCAGCGCGTCGTCACCAAAATACTTGGCGGCCACGGCTTGCACCTGAGAAGCCGTGACTTTGCGCAGGCGCGCAATCAGCTTTTCATCGGCATCCGTCGGGAAACCAATGGCCCAATGGCTGCCCAGGATGCGACCCTGGTTAAAGACACTGTCGAGCTTGTAAATCTCGCTGGCTACCCACTGGTTTTTAACGCGTTGCAGTTCGGCCTCCTGCACGCCGTCCTTGGCAATCAGTGCCACTTGGGCACGCAGCGCCGCTTCTACCTGGGCGGCCGTTTTACCGGCGGATGGCACACCATACAAAAAGCACAAATCCGGCCCCCGGCCACCCAGGCCGCAACTGGCACCGGCGCTGTCGGCCACATGGTCATCGCTTTGGGTCAGGGCCCGGTCCAGACGCGCGTTGTCATAACCACTCAGCACTGCAGCCAACACGGTCAGCGCCAAAGCGTCGTTGCTATCGGCGTCGTTTTCGTGATCCAGGGCCTCCGCCTTGATACTGGGGATTTTGAAGGCCAGGGTCACGCTGGCCTGCTCGGCCGGGGCTTTGAAGTCCAGGCGGCGCAAGCCCCCTTGCTCCGGCTCCACACGTGGCTTGCGTTCGGGCAACGGGTGCCCGGCAATGCCTCCGTAGTACTTTTGCGCCAGTGCGTAGACCGCGTCCGGCTCGACGTCTCCGGCCACCACCACAGCCGCATTGGCCGGCGTGTACCAACGCTGGAAGAAAGCCCGGGCGTCATCGGGTGTCATGGCTTCGAGGTCGCTCATCCAGCCCACGATCGGGCGGCGGTAGGGCGAAGCGGTATACACCACCGCGTTCATGGCTTCGCTCAGGCGCGCATGGGGGTTGTCTTCGGTGCGCAGACGGCGTTCTTCCTTCACCACTTCCAGCTCTTTGCGAAACTCTTCGTCGCTCCACTGGTTGTGGGCAAAGCGGTCGGCCTCAAGTTGCATCACCTGCTCCAGCCGACTGGCCGGAATCTGTTGAAAGTAGCCGGTGTAGTCCTTGCTGGTAAAGGCGTTTTCGCGCCCACCCAGCGCCGCGACCTGGCGCGAAAAATCCCCCGCTTTCACGGTCGGTGTGCCCTTGAACATCATGTGCTCCAGCACGTGGGCCACGCCGCTGGTGCCGTCGACCTCGTCCATCGAGCCCACGCGGACCCACAGCATATGCACCGCCGTGGGGGCCCGATGGTCCGGTCGGACAATCAGCGTCATGCCGTTTTGCAGGGTGTACTGCCGCACACTGGCGGCCTCTCCCGCGCTTGCAGGGGACTGCAGACAAGCCAGCGCCAACAGCGCGGCGGCACAGGTTTGAAGGCGCAAGCGCCAGGTGTTTAGGTGTTTCATAGAATGGGGCCATTCTAAGAACGGGACCCATGTTCAGCTTTTTCAAGAAAAAATCCCCTCCCGCTGCTCCGGCTACACCGGCAACAGCGGAACACGCGCCCCTGCCTGTGTCTGCGCCCCTGGCACCGACCAGCGCCGCCGTGCCTTCCAGCAGTTCGCCGACACCCCCCGGTGGGTCGTTGATCGGCAGCGCGCTGGCCGCACCGATTGCCGTTGCCGATGTGCCAAGCGCACCGCCCGAGCGGCAAAAATGGCTCACCAAACTGAAGGCCGGCCTGGGCAAGACGGCCGCCAGCCTGTCGGGTGTGTTTGGTGGCGCCAAGATCGACGAGGCGTTGTACGAAGAACTGGAAAGCGCGTTGCTGATGGCCGATGCCGGTGTCTCGGCGACCCAGTTTTTGACCGACACCTTGCGCAAAAAAGCCAAGGCCGCAGGCGTGACGCATCCGGTAGCACTTAAAAACCTGCTCATCAGCATCCTGGCCGAGTTGTTGCAGCCCCTGCAAAAGCCTTTGGTGATTGGCCAGCACACGCCCACCGTGGTGATGGTGGCCGGGGTCAATGGCGCCGGCAAAACCACTTCGATTGGCAAGCTGACCCGCCATCTGGCCGAAGAAGGTGCCAGCGTGTTGCTGGCGGCGGCCGACACCTTCCGCGCCGCTGCACGCGAGCAACTTAGCATCTGGGCCGATCGCAACACGGTGGAGATCATCAGCCAGGCCGGAGCCGACCCGGCGTCGGTATGCTTTGATGCGGTCGCCGCAGGCAAGGCGCGCAACAAGGATGTGGTGCTGATTGACACCGCCGGGCGCCTGCCTACGCAATTGCACCTGATGGAAGAGTTGAAAAAAATCAAGCGCGTGATCCAGAAGGCCGACGCCACCGCACCGCACGAAGTGCTGCTGGTGATTGATGGCAACACCGGGCAGAACGCCGTGGCCCAGGTCAAGTCGTTTGACGATGCGCTGGGCCTGACCGGCCTGATCGTGACCAAGCTGGACGGCACAGCCAAGGGCGGTGTGCTGGCGGCGATTGCACGCGAGCGGCCGATCCCGGTCTACTTCATCGGCGTGGGAGAACAGCTCAATGAACTGGAAACCTTCAACGCACGTGAATTTGCCCAGGCCTTGTTGGCCTGAATGCCAAAAGCCGCTTTG
>CAIQEX010000006.1 GCA_903870955.1 uncultured beta proteobacterium | reverse complement strand
GTGCGCAGTGCATCGACGTAAGGCAGGAGGTCGTAAGACCCGCTTTCTTCGCAGGTTTCGATCAAACCGATGATGCGCGGATGCCCCACCTTTTGGGATTGAAGAGCCTGAATCGCGGCAATGGCGGCGTAAGCGGCGTAACCGTCATCGGCACCGCCACGGCCATAGAGCTTGCCGTCCTGGTACTTGGGTGTCCACGGACCCAGATCGGAGCGCCAGCCGGAAAATTCGGGCTGTTTGTCCAGATGTCCATACATCAGCACGGTTTGCTGGGCATTGCTGCGCGTGGCCGCAACCTCAAAAAACAGCACTGGCGTCTGGCCCGGCAGGCGGACCACTTCCAGTGTCAGACCGGGTACCTTTTGCGCCTCGATCCAGGTGGCTGTGTTGCGCACCACGGTTTCGAGAAAACCGTTGGCCACCCAATTGGCATCAAACATGGGCGATTTGGCAGGAATGGCAATGTAGTCGGTCAGCTCGGAAACGATGCTGTCGTCCCAAGCTTGGCTCACTTCATTCAGCACCTGCGGTGCGTTCAGGACCTGGGTGGGGATGCGTGCGTTCATGGGGTTCCTGTTTCTTTGGCTGGCGGGCAAGATTGAAATGATGCCACGCAATGGCGCCCCCGGGTTTATCGCGCCAATTTGTACACCGATGTCCCGGCAAACCAGTTAGGCGCAAAGCGCACGGTGCGGCCTTCTTGCAAGCCAAAACTGTCCAGAACCCTCAGTCCGTTGCGCTGTGCCAGATCGGACAGGTCCGCGTGGGTACCGACCCGGATATTGGGTGTGTCGTACCACTGGTAGGGCAACCGCTTTGTTACCGGCATGCGGCCCTGCAACACACTCAGGCGATTTGGCCAATGGGCAAAATTCGGGAAGGCAACAATACCCACGCGGCCGACACGCGCGGTCTCGCGCAGCATTACCTCGGCATTGCGCAGGTGTTGCAGGGTGTCGATCTGAAGCACCACGTCAAACGAGGCGTCTTCAAAAATCGCCAGCCCCTCCTCCAGATTAAGCTGGATCACGTTCACCCCGCGCGCAACGCAAGCCAGCACATTGGCGTCGACAATCTCGATTCCGTAGCCACTGCAGCCGCGTTCGCGTTGCAGATATTCCAGCATGGCACCGTCGCCACAACCGAGGTCAAGCACCCGCGAACCTTTGGGCACCAGCTCGGCAATAGCGCGTTGTATAGAAGCGTCGCTCATCAATAAACCTCCGTGCGCTGCACTGCGGTGCGAGCTTGCTTGGGGCGGCCCGGCGTGTCGCTCATTTTTATAACTCCTGGGCTACGCCGTCAAAATAACTTCGCACCAGATTCTTGTATCGCGGGTCGTTGAGCAAGAAGGCATCATGGCCGTGCGGTGCGTCAATCTCGGCATAGCTGACCTGGCGCTTGTTCTGCAGCAAGGCCTTGACGATTTCCCGGCTGCGCTTGGGCGCAAAGCGCCAGTCGGTGGTAAAGCTCACGATGAGGAATTTGCAAGTGGCGGCGGCCAGCGCCTGATTCAGGTCGCCTCCAAAGTGTCGCGCCGGATCAAAGTAGTCCAAGGCGCGCGTAATCAGCAAATAGGTATTGGCATCAAAGTACTCTGCGAACTTGTCCCCCTGGTAGCGCAGATAACTCTCGATCTGGAACTCCGCTTCCTGGGTACTGAACAGATAGTCGACTGCCTGTTCGGGCTGGCCCTCCTTGACAGCCTGCGCCGCAGCCCGAAGCTTGCGGCCAAACTTCTCGTTCATGACGTCATCGCTCAGATAAGTGATGTGCCCAATCATGCGGGCAATGCGCAGACCGCGTTTGGGCACTACACCGTGGTCGTAAAAGTGACCCCCGTGAAAGTCGGGGTCGGTGACGATGGCGCGTCGCGCCACTTCGTTGAAAGCAATATTTTCGGCGGTCAGATTCGGCGCGCTGGCAATCACCATGGCATGGCCGACTCGCTCCGGGTAACGCAGTGTCCAGCTCAACGCCTGCATGCCGCCCAACGAGCCACCCATCACGGCCGCCAGCTTGTGGATGCCCAACACGTCCAACAGGCGCGCTTGTGCATCGACCCAGTCCTCGACCGTCACGACCGGAAAATCGGAGCCATAGGCTTTGCCCGTATCCGGGTTGGTATGCATGGGGCCTGTGGAGCCGAAGCAGGAGCCCAAGTTATTGACACCGATAACAAAAAACTGGTTGGTGTCGAGCGCCTTGCCCGGCCCGATCATGTTGTCCCACCAACCTTCAGAATTGGCCTGCCCGGCGTAGACGCCCGCCACATGGTGCGAAGCATTCAGCGCATGGCAAACCAGCACAGCGTTGGACTTGTGGGCGTTGAGCGTGCCGTAAGTCTCGTACGACAAGGCATAGTCGCGCAGGGCGCCGCCGCTTTGAAGGGGTAGCGGCGCGTCAAAGTGCATGCTTTGCGCAGTGGCGATCAGTGGCCCGTCCAAGTTCGTTCTCAAGTTCATTCCCAAGCAAACCCCATAAACAAAAAAACCCGGCATCGCGTTCAACGAGGCCGGGAGTTTGGATCGGTCCGTCTTTAGCTGTATTTATATAGCGCCCGCAAGCTGGAGCAAATTGGCGCTGGGTGGGATTTTACAAGTCTTTCGGGCCGTTGGGTGGCGTGCACATTTTTGGCACAAATGACAGTGGGATTGCGGTGCAAAACCTGTCCTCATCATCACTTCGCTCTCATTTGGCGCACTTTTTGCTTAATATTGGTGCAAAAGCGGTGTTTCTTCATTTCATGCACCGCTTAAATGCATTTTTATCAAGAGGCTGTTTATGGATGCACTACAACAGGGCGCGAATGCCTTGTTCATTTTGTTGGGCGCCGTCATGGTGCTTGCCATGCACGCGGGTTTCGCGTTTCTGGAACTGGGTACGGTACGGCGCAAAAATCAGGTCAATGCGTTGGTCAAAATCCTGGTGGACTTTTCGGTCTCGACGGTAATGTATTTTGTGGTCGGCTATTCAGTGGCCTACGGCACCGGCTTCTTTGTCGGCGCCGAAGAGCTGGCGGCCAAAAATGGCTATGAACTCGTCAAGTTCTTTTTTCTGCTGACCTTTGCGGCCGCCATTCCGGCCATCATCTCGGGCGGCATTGCCGAACGCGCAAAGTTCTGGCCACAGCTCCTGGCCACCGCCGTGATTGTGGGCGTGATTTACCCCTTCTTCGAAGGCATTGCCTGGAATCAACACTTTGGCGTACAGGCCTGGCTATTGGCCAACACCGGAGCCGAATTTCATGACTTTGCTGGCAGCGTCGTGGTGCATGCCGTTGGGGGATGGATCGCGTTGGGCGCCGTGATTTTGCTGGGTGCGCGCAGCAACCGCTATCGCAAGGACGGCGCCATTTCGGCGCACCCACCTTCGAGCATCCCGTTTCTTGCATTGGGAGCCTGGATTCTGACGGTCGGCTGGTTTGGCTTCAACGTGATGAGTGCCCAGACATTGGACAAAATATCGGGCCTGGTCGCGGTCAATTCACTCATGGCCATGGTGGGCGGCACCCTTGTCGCGCTGGTACTTGGCAAGAACGACCCGGGTTTTTTGCACAATGGCCCGCTAGCTGGTTTGGTTGCGGTATGTGCCGGCTCGGACTTGATGCATCCGCTGGGCGCGTTGGTGGTGGGTTGCGTCGCTGGCGCCATCTTTGTGGTGATGTTTACGCTGACGCAAAACAAGTGGAAGATTGACGATGTGCTGGGCGTCTGGCCTTTGCATGGATTGTGTGGCACTTGGGGTGGTATTGCAGCCGGCATTTTTGGCAGCAAAGCACTGGGTGGATTGGGCGGCGTCAGCCTGAGCGCGCAGCTTGTGGGCACCGGCTTGGGTGTGGCCTGGGCTCTTGTCAGTGGCTTTGTTGTCTACGGACTGCTCAAGGCAAGCCTGGGCCTGCGGCTCAGCCAGGAAGAAGAATACGATGGAGCTGATCTGTCGATTCACAAGATCAGTGCGACTCCGGAACGCGAAGCCAACTGGTAGGACTTACAACCCGCCAGGGTGCTTCAATTGCTGGGCACCGAGTACCAGTCCGGTTTGAACGGCCACGGGCAGCCATTGTGAAAAATCCAGGCCCGTGGCAGCTTCCAGCGCGGCTTCCAAACCCATGCCAGACTGCAACGCTCCCAGAAGATCCCTCTCACCAGCCATAGCCAGCCGCAAGCGAGGCTGAAAACCGGCACGCCATATCACCACATCCTGTGCGACCCGGTCGCGCAGTTGCTGACCTGCCTCATCCAGAGAAGGCACGCGTTCCCTATGCGCCAGCAACAAGCTCGCCAGCGGCCAGGCGCTGGTCACTGTGG
>CAIQEX010000005.1 GCA_903870955.1 uncultured beta proteobacterium | reverse complement strand
TGCGTAAAGCCGCGCACGCGCATGATGCCGTGCAAGCCGCCAGAAGGCTCATTCCGGTGACAGTTGCCGAACTCGCCATAGCGCAACGGCAAATCCCGGTAACTCTTGATCCCTTGCTTGAAGATCAGGATATGGCCCGGGCAGTTCATGGGCTTCAACGCATATTCGCGTTTCTCCGACTCCGTGATGAACATGTTTTCGCGGTACTTTTCCCAGTGCCCGGTCTTCTCCCACAAACCCTTGTCGAGCAGTTGCGGGCCCTTGACTTCCTGGTAGCCATTGTTCTGATAAACGCGGCGCATGTACTGCTCCACGCCCTGCCACAGGGTCCAACCCTTTGGGTGCCAGAAAACCAGTCCAGGCGCATGGTCGTCAATATGAAACAGGTCCAGTTCGCGGCCCAGTTTGCGGTGGTCACGCTTCTCGGCCTCTTCCAGCATCGTCAAGTGCTGCTGCAAGTCATCCTTGGTCGCCCAGGCGGTGCCGTAAATACGTTGCAGCATTTCATTTTTGTGGTCACCGCGCCAGTAGGCGCCGGCCACCTTCATCAGTTTGAAGTGCTTTAGTTTGCCCGTGCTGGGCACGTGCGGGCCACGGCACAAGTCTTCGAATTGGCCTTCACGGTACAGCGACACATCCTGATCCGACGGAATGCTGGCGATGATCTCTGCCTTGTAGTGCTCGCCCAAACCCTTGAAATAGTCCACTGCCTCGTCGCGCGGTAATACACGACGAACCACAGGTTCATCCTTGTTTGCCAGCTCCGTCATCTTCTTTTCAATGGCGACCAAATCCTCTGGCGTGAACGGGCGTTTAAACGAGAAGTCGTAAAAGAACCCGTTTTCAATGACAGGGCCGATGGTGACCTGGGCCTCGGGGAACAGTTCTTTCACGGCGTAGGCCAGCAAGTGGGCCGTGCTGTGGCGAATCACTTCCAGACCGTCAGCATCCTTGGCCGTGATGATGGACAGCGCACTATCGCTCGTCATCTGGTAGCTGGTATCGACAACTTTTTCCGTGCCGACCGGTTCAGCTACGGGACGGACCTTACCCGCCAGCGCCGCTTTGGCCAGACCGGCTCCAATGGAGGCAGCCACCTCGGCCACCGTGACCGGACCGGGAAATTCGCGATTGGAACCGTCGGGAAGTGTGATTTGAATCATGGCAGTAGATTTCAATAAGAGTGAGGGACAAAAGAAAAGCGCGGTGGAGTCCGCGCTTTTGCTAGCAATTCATGGTGACCGCGCCAGGCGCGCAGACTACGCCTTTAGACGCTGGAAGTGGTCAACGGAGTAGTTCGCGGTGTCATAACCAGAATGCCTTTCTCGCTCTTGTGAATAGTTAAGCCCTTATTTTAGCCCCATGACTATGCCGGCCGACGAAATGGCATGAGGGCCCCTGTTTGCAGTCTGCATTGGTGCGCGTTAGTCGCGAGCGCTGCATTGGCAAGTGCAAACCCCTATATCGGCGTACACAACTCGGTTATTAAAATTCGCCTGATCGCAATTGAACATTTGTTTTATAGCGAAGCAATGGCGCCGTATCCCAGCGAGCTCAAATGGCTGCGATACCGAGCAACTGAAATAAGACATTAGGAAGGGTAATCCATGTTGAACTTCAAACGTATCGCAACACTGGTGTCGGGAGCCGCTCTGTGCTTTGCGGCCACGCTTGCCCAAGCCGAGGGCACGCTCAAGGTGCTCAATTGGTCGGAGTACATCGGGCCCGAAGTGGTGGCGAAATTTGAGAAGGCCACGGGTATCAAGGTCGTCTACAGCATCCTGGACAGCGACGACACCCTGCAAGCCAAACTGCTGAGCGGCAACAGCGGTTATGACGTGGTCTACCCCAGTTCCAACTACATGGCCAAGCAGATCAAGGCGGGAGTCTACGAACCGATTGACTGGTCCAAGATACCCAACAAGCATTTCCTCGACGCGACCGTCATGTCACAAACGGCCAAAAATGACCCGGGCAACAAATACGGCGTGCCCTATGTATGGGGCACGGAGGGTCTGGTCATCAACATGACCAAGGCCAAGCAGGTGTGGGGTGGCGAACTTCCGCCCCTGACCTTTGACTTGTTGTTCAAACCTGAAAACGCCCAAAAACTCTCTCAGTGCGGTATTGCCCTCATCGACCAGCCCAGCGAAGCCAGCACCATGCTCGCCTATATGGGTCGCGACCCCAACAGCCCCAAGATGTCGGACACCGAGGATGCCTTCAAAGAGTTGGCCAAAATCCGCAAGTACATCAAGTTTTTCTCCAACAACATGATCAATGACGTGGCCAGTGGTGATGTCTGCATCGCGACCGGATGGTCTGGTGACTACAACGTGATGAAGCGCCGCGCCAAGGCCGCAGGTAAGGACTTCGATATCCGCTATGCCACGCCCAAGGGCGCTACCGGTCTCTGGTTTACCTTGATGGGTATTCCCAAAGACTCCACCAACAAGGATGCCGCGCACAAGTGGATCAATTTCTTGCTGACGCCTGAAATAGCCGCGGAAATTTCCAACGCGATCACCTATACCAACGCGATTCCTGCCTCCAAGCCCATGATCAAGGCTGAACTGGTCAACGATCCGTTCCTCTACCCCAGCGATGCCCAGATGGCGGAATACTTCGCCTATAAGCCGCAGGAGACCGATTTGCTGCGTGCCACCAACAAACTCTGGTTGCGCTACAAGTCGGGCATGTAAGGGCATGCCGGGTCAACCCGTTGTACGGCAACTTTCCGAGTTGCCCTGGGGCACTTGGCCGCCCGAGCAGATCGCCGAGCGCGGCACCATTGCCTGGAAAGACCTGATTGGCGCCAGCCCTGAAGAGGGCACGAATATGGTCATGGGCGTGGTACGCGTGCGCCGTGGTGAAATCCTGAAACCACATCGGCACTCCGAACCCGAGTGCTATTTCACGTTGTCCGGTCGCGGCTTGGTCAGCGTGGACGAGACCTTGGTTAACGTGGAGCCGGGAACCAGCATCTTCATTCCTGGCGACGCGCGGCACCACATTGAAAACAACCACGACGAAGACCTGTTGATTCTTTATACCTTTGCGGTGGGCGACTGGAACCTGGTGACCTACCGTTTCTGAATTCTTTTCGCGCATCATTGTGAAGCTTGCGCGATAAGCAATTCATAAAACTGCGCACCCGGCTGCCCCAAGGACCATCATGGAACCCGCAAAAATTCGCCAGGGTCTGGCGGCCACGTTTCTCTCAACTTTCTGCAGTCTGACCAGTCTGTTCATGTTTTTTCCGTTGCTCTTGTTCACGCTCAAGGGACGGGGGCTTTCCGATGCCACGGTGGGCTTGGTGGCCTCGGCAGAATGGTTGGGACTCGCCATCGGGACGCCTTTTGTGGCGCACTGGGTGAGCAAGTTGGGGCTGCGCCGCGCCTTTGTCATGAGTGGCCTGGTTCCATTTGCCAGCATGCTCGGCATTACCCTGACACCTTGGCCGGCGCTTTGGCTACTGCTCATCATGCTGGGTGGCATCTCCGGCGCCATGCGCTGGATCGTCGCTGAAACCACGGTCACGCAAATGGCTCCGGCACACGCTCGGGGACGCATTGTCGGACTCTTCGGCACCATGATCAGCCTGACCTATATCGTCGGGCCCGTCCTGTTGGCGTCGATTGGCACCCAGGGAGAAGAAGCGCAATTCGCGCGCTGGGTTGCTGTCGCCTTAGGCGCCGCAGGACTTTTCTTGAGCTTGGCCGTTCCATCGATGGATGGGGACAACGGGTCCAGCCATGCCATTGCCCCCCGACTGGGTCTGGCGGGTATTCTGGATGCATTCAGGGCGGCACCTTTGCTGATGGTGACCGGTGCCCTGGGAGGTTTTTTTGAAGCCGGAAGCACGGGGATTCTGCCCCTGTTTGGTTTGGCAATCGGTCTGGGTGAGGTCAAGTCGGCCATGCTGCTTGCAGCCTGCGGGCTGGGCGGGGTGCTGGTAATGGCGCCGGTTGGCGCCCTTGCCGACCGTCTGCCGCATCGCACGCTCTACATCATCTGCAGTCTGGTCACGGCTGCGGCCAGTATCACGATGTTGCTGGTGTCCGTATGGCCACCGCTGACCTATGCCATTGCCTTTGTCTGGGGCGCAACCGGCGGTGCGTTGTACACCCTGGCCATGGTGGATATTGGTCACCGTGGCCAGGGCGTGCAGGCGGTCAACTTCACGTCCGTGCTGGTGCTGAGCTACACCATCGGCGGCACACTGGGCCCGTTGCTGGGCGGCATTGCATTGACGCTCAGCACCCACTGGGGGTTGCCCGTCATGATGACGCTGGCAGCACTGGGTGGCCTGGTGGCATTCAGGCGCGTTTAGCCCGCGCCACCAAGACAACGCGTCAACCCTTCAAGCCACGCTATAGCCGAGGTCCACCTCGATGTCGTGCATGGTGCGCAGGATGCCCTCACGCATGATGTCAAACATTTCATCAATCTGTTTTCGATTGATGATCAGTGCCGGCGAGAACACACATTGGTTCACGATTGGGCGCAGCATCAGGCCCATTTCCTGGCAATGGCGATCAATACGTGAACCCAGGTCCACGTCCAATGCCAACAGTTCTTCAGGGCTCATGCCACTGTGCTCGACGCCGCGAACGGTGCACTCGACGCAACCCAGCAAGCCGATCCCACGGGTATCAAAGACCAGTGGAATATCGCGCAACGACTTCAACCGTTGTTGAAAATGCGGCGCGAGTTCCCGCACCTGAGCCAGCAGCCCTTCGCGTTCCATGATCTCGATATTTTTGAGCGCCGCCACACTGCACACCGGATGTCCGCTGTTGGTGTAGCCGTGGGCAAACGAGCCGCCCTTCGCGTTGTCGCCGGACACCTGATCGAAAACACGGTCGGCTATCAGACACGCGCCCATCGGCAGATAGCCGGAGGTGATGCCCTTGGCACAGGTGACCAAATCCGGCTCCACACCAAAGACTTCCTTGCTGGCAAACCAATGGCCCAAGCGGCCGAAGGCGGTCACCACCTCGTCGGCAATGAACAGCACATCGTACTTGCGGCAGATCTCCCAGACACGCCGGAAGTAGCCGTCGGGTGCCACGATGACGCCGCCAGACGCCTGCACCGGCTCGGCAATGAAGGCGCCAACCTTGTCCGCACCGACCTCGAGAATCTTGGCCTCCAGCTCGTTCACGCGGGCCGTGCAAAACTCCTCCAGCGACATATCGGCCGGGCGTCGCTTGGGGTTGACCGTGGACAGCAGATGGACCTGTGACATCGTGATGTCCAGAAAGCTTTTGTCGCGATCCTTGCCAGCCACCATGCCCGTGAGATAGCTGCTGCCGTGGTAGGCATCGGCCCTGGAGATGATGTGCTTCTTCTGCGGCCGGCCTTTGACGTTGTTGTAGTAATGCACAAAGCGCAGTGCCGTTTCCACGGCCGTCGTTCCGCCGGTGGTGAAGAACACATGGTTCATGGCACCGGGCGCCATTTGGGCCAGGCGCGTGGCCAGTTGCGCGGGCGGACCGGCACTCAGGGAAAACGGATTGATGTAGGTGAGCTTGAGCACCTGCTCGGCTATCGCATCGGCCATTTCCCGGCGCCCATAGCCAATCTGTGTACACCACATGCCTGCGGGCCCATCAATCATGCGGGCGCCCGTGTCGTCCTGCACATAGATGCCATTGGCCTGGGTGATGATGGTGCGGTCGGCATGGCCTGCGCTGGCCATGTACTCCCAGGGGTGCATCCAGAACTGGTTGTCGTTCTGGCGAATCTTTGCGTCAAATTGCTGTGTCATATTTTGTTTCCTTGGATTGATGGTTTGGAGCGTTGCGTAAAACCGCCCTCAGGTGTGGGGCGCAGAACCCGCCCCGTCCTCCAAACCACCGCCCTGCACTGCCATGCGCAGATTGCGGGCGTTGCGCTGTTCACGCTTCATCACATAGAAACTGTTGCCAATGACGCCCAGGCTGACCACGGCAATGATTAGCGTGCCGATCGCATTGATCTCCGGATTCATGCCCAGGCGTATGCGCGAGAGCAGCACCAAAGGCAAGGTGTTGGTTTCCGGCCCGGACAGAAACGCCGACATGATGACGTCGTCCAGAGAAATGGTGAGCGACAGCATCCACCCCGCCACCAGTGAAGGAACAATCAGCGGCAAGGTAATGTCGAAGAAAACCCGCAGCGGTGACGCTCCCAAATCGCGCGCGGCTTCCGGCAGCGCCCGGTCCATGGCAGACAGACGGGCCTGAATCGTGATCGCCACGTAGGAAACGCAAAGCATGGTGTGGCCAATCCACATCGTGACCAAACCCCTGCCATGCGGCCAACCGGTACTTTGCTCCAGCGATACAAAGAGCAACAGCAAGGAAATACCGGAAATTACTTCGGGCAACACCAAGGGCGCATTCACCATCGCCGCGAACAGGGTGCTGCCGGCAAACTTGCGGTAGTTTGCCAATACAAAGCCGATCCAGGCACCGACAAAAACCGAACTGAATGCCGTCGCCACGGCAAGAATCAGGCTGCTGCGGCAGGAGTCCAAAATCTCGGTATCGTCCAACAGCTTGAAGTACCACTGCGCTGAAAACCGGGTCCACTCGCTGGCCACGGCCGACTCGTTGAAGGAATACACCACCACACTAAAAATGGGCAGATAGAAGAACAGGAACACCAGTGTCAAAAAGGCGATTCCCAGATTGCGGCCCAGATTCTTCATGGCGAAACCGCTTCCCTGGACTGAATGCGCTGAAACCAGACCATGGGCAATAACAACAACGCCACCATGACGCAGGTGGCCGCCGCTGCCAGAGGCCAGGCAATGCTGTTGAAGAAGTCCGACCACATCACGCGCCCGATCATGAGGTCGTTCGAACTGCCCAACAGTTCGGGGATCACATATTCGCCGACCGATGGAATGAAAACCAACAGCGAACCGGCGGTGATTCCCGGGAGCGACAAAGGCAGGGTAATGGTGAAGAAAATTTCCCAGGGCTTGGCACCCAGGTCACTGGCCGCTTCGGGCAGGCTGTTGTTCATCTTCACCAAATAGGCATACAGCGGCAGGATCATGTAGGGCAAATAGGAATACACCATGCCAATGTAGAGACCCAGGGTGTTTTGCATCAAGTGCACCGGCGCATCGGTCAGGCCCAGGCGCTGCAACAGCGC
Source organism: uncultured beta proteobacterium (assembly GCA_903870955.1). Classification (GTDB taxonomy): domain Bacteria; phylum Pseudomonadota; class Gammaproteobacteria; order Burkholderiales; family Burkholderiaceae_C; genus Allorhodoferax. Next base: position 10,718 of record CAIQEX010000005.1, on the reverse strand, counting down.
ATTGGCCAAGCCCTGGTCCTTGAGAATGCCAATCCATGCGTACACCCGCACCAGATAGGAAGTCCAGAACGGCAGGATGATGCCCATCATCAGCAGGTTGCGTAACGCGGGGCGCGCCCGTGAAATCAGCAGTGCAGTCGGGTAACCGATCAGCAGACAAATGACGGTGGTGAAGAATGCCACCCGAATCGAACTGATATAGGCCGACAGATAGATGTTGTCCTCGAGGATGGTGATGTAACTCTCCATCGTCAGCTGGATCGCCAGCTTGTTCTCGTTGTAGGAGAACAGGTGGCTGTAGGGCGGCACGTCCAGCGTGGACTCGGCAAAGCTGATCTTCAGCACCAGCAGAAATGGCAGCATGAAGAAGATCAGCAGGAACGCGAACGGAATGCCAATGGCCAGCGTCCGCCCACTGGGAATCCAGCGGTTGAGCCGCTGTTGCAGGTGCGTGGATTTTGTCGCCATTTCAGCTCAAGGCCACCAGGCTGCGCACCGACCAATGCAGAGCCACGCGATCGCCGTAGTCGGGCGACTTCTCAAACCCCACCATGACCTCACGCGGCACGTTGGCAATGATCAGTCGGCCGGAGGGCAAGCGCACGTAATACAAGGTGTAGCTACCCATGTAACCGATCTGCTCGACCGTGCCGATGGCCGCATTGCGCGTATCCGCTTGGATTGCAGGCGCGTGCTCTGAATCTGGAATCGACAGACGCACACGCTCGGGGCGTATCGATACTGTGACCGCGTGGCCCTTGCGGGCGTTGCTCATGGCATAGGAAAGCTCCAGCGGATTTTCCAGGTCTGTGCTGAGCACCACACTGCTTCCATCTTCCGCCAACTCACCGGAGAACACATTGGTCGAACCGATGAACTCGGCCGAGAAACGGCTGGTCGGCGCTTCGTAAACATTTTCAGGTGTGCCCAGTTGCATGATGCAGCCTTCGCTCATCACCGCCAGCCGGTCCGCCATGGTCATGGCCTCTTCCTGGTCATGCGTCACCATGACGCAGGTAACGCCCACCTTGTAGAGAATGCTGCCGAGTTCGAACTGGGTTTTCTGGCGGATCTTTTTATCGAGGGCCGACATCGGCTCATCCAGCAAAAGCAGTTTGGGTTGCTTGATCAGGCTGCGCGCCAGCGCCACGCGTTGTTGCTGGCCGCCCGAAAGTTGTGACGGCATGTGGCGCGCATAGTTGCCCATCTGCACCAGTTCCAAGGCGTCACTGACACGTGCCGCAATCTCCTTGCTGGCCACGCCCTCCCGCTTCAGTCCGTAGGCCACGTTGTTGGTCACGTTCATGTGCGGAAACAGCGCATACGACTGGAACATCATGTTCACCGGACGGTGATGGGCAGGCAACTCGGTGATGTCCTGACCGTCCAGAATGATGCGCCCACTGGTCGGAGTTTCCAGGCCCGCCATGATGCGCAACAAAGTCGATTTACCGCAGCCGGAACTTCCCAGCAAGGCAAAAAACTCATTGCGCCGGATCGACAGACTGAGCTTGTCCACCACGGTGACTTCGCCAAACTTTTTGGTGACGTCCACGACGCGGAGAAAGCCCTCCTCACCGAGTTCCGTCGCCTTCTTTTGTAGCAGAGGGGTTGTGCTCATTTTCCGATCACCTTTTCCACACCGCGCTTGAGAAGACTGCGGGCAATGATGATGCGTTGAATCTCACTGGTTCCCTCCCAAATACGATCGACCCGCAGTTCGCGGTAAAAGCGCTGTGCCGCATTGCTGCGCATATAGCCGCGCCCGCCAAAAATCTGCACCACGCGGTCGACCACCCGGTTGGCCATCTCCGAGGCATACAGCTTGGCCATCGAGCAATGGGTATGAATCAACGCGATGTCTTCACCACGGTCCTGCATGGCAGCGGCCTCATAGGTCATCAGCCTGGCGGCCCACAACTCGGTCAGGCTGTCAGCCAGCATGGCCTGAATCATCTGGTACTCCGAGATCGGATGACCTGAGACGACCCGCTGCTTGGCAAAGTCCAAAGCCATATCCAGCAGGCGGGCAGCGGCACCACAGCAGCGCGCAGCAATCATGAAGCGTTCACGCCGGAACCAGCTGCGCGTGTAGTCCATCCCCGAACCGGATGCTCCAATGCGGTTAGCCGCCGGTACCCGCACGCTGTTGAACCGGTAGGTTGGATGGTGCGACGAAAAAGTGTGGCCAAACAGCGGACTGTCCAGCATCTCGATGCCTGCGCTGTCCATGTCAATAAAGAACAGCGCGTGTTGGCCGCTGGTGCCATCCTCTTCAGGAATGACAGCCTGCAGGAACATGAAATCGGCCTTGTTGGCACTGGTCACAAACCACTTTTCACCGTCGATCAAATAGTCATCGCCGACACGCCGTGCGGTCGTGCGAATGGCGGTGTTGTCAGAGCCCGCCTCGGCTTCGGTGATGGCATAACACTCACGCCGTGCACCGTGCATCATGGGCTGGATGTAACGCTCAATCTGGTCTGCATTGCAGGCATCAAACATCCACTGGTGCACTTCGGACATGCACCAGCACAACGCATTGGTGACCCGACCCAATTGCTCCCACACCACGACTTGCGTCAGCAGCGGCAGCGCGAGTCCACCCTGATCCAGCGGCGCATCCATGCGCGTGAAGCCAAGTTCCTGGGCCTGCTGCTTGTGCCGTTCATAAACCGCGGGCGGCAACTCTCCGTTGTTGAATTCGGCGGTTTCCTCATGCGGGATCAATTCGCAATCCGCAAACAGTCTGGCTCTTTCTTGCCATTCTTTGGCAGCGTCAGACAGGGGATAGGCCATGGTTGCGAGGCTCCACATTTGCAGGGGCCGGCGGAGTCCGTCCCTCATTTGTTGAACGATAGTATAGTAAGAATCATTCGTCAATAGCATTGCCACCCGGATGCATTAGGACAAACCCGTGATGACGGGAATCTCTCTTGCATTTCTTATTAAACATTCGTACAGTAACAACCAATGACCCGCTCCGGGTCATGGAGCGGATGAATGCAAAGCACGCAAAAATACGACGCCATCGTGGTGGGCTCAGGGCACAACGGACTGGTCAGCGCCTGTTATCTGGCGCGCGCCGGTCTGCGCGTGCTGGTGCTGGAACGCAATGACTATGTCGGTGGAGCCGCCGTAAGCCGCAGCCTGCACGAGGACTTCACTTACTCGAACTGCTCGTATGTGTGCAGCCTGCTGCGCCCGGAAATTATTCGCGGACTGGAGTTACCCAAGTACGGCTTGCAGGTCATTCCCTACGGCGGTGGTGCGGCCTTCACACGCGACGGGCGCCACCTCGCCACTTACCCGAACCATGACGCGCAACGGCGCGAATATGCACGGCACTCGCCGCGCGATGCCGAAGCCTATGAGCGCTTCTCGCGCGATGTGATGCGCCAGTGCAAGTTCATCAAACCACTCCTGATGCGCACGCCGCCGGACCCGACTTCGTTCAAGTCCACCGACATCATGGAGTTGCTCTACCTCGGGCAGCGCTTTCATTCCCTGGGTGACGAGCGCATGCATGACACCATCCGCTTCTGGACCATGAGTGCTGCCGATTATCTGGACGAATACTTCGAAAACGACCTGATCAAAGCCACGCTGGCAGGCAGCTCCATTATCGGAACTGCGCTGGGGCCGCGCTCGCCCGGCACGGCCTATGTGCTGTTGCACCACTACATGGGCGACATCGATGACGCGGTGGGTTCGTGGGGCTTTGCGCGCGGTGGCATGGGTGCGGTTACACGCGCCATGTCCGACTCGCTGCGTGCCAGCGGTGGCGAGATACTGATCAACAGTGGTGTCGAGAAAATTCTCTCACGCAACGGGCGTGCCTATGGCGTGGCACTCAAGAGCGGTCAGGAATTTCATGCCGACACGGTCATCTCGAACATGGACGTAAAACGCACCTTCCTGAACACCGTCGATGAAAAAGAACTGCCGCCCGACTTCGTTGAACTGGTGCGCCGCTTCAAGATTCGCGGGTCCTCAGGCAAGCTGAATATTTCGCTGGATGGCCTACCGCATTTTCCGGCCCTGCCCGAGGACTCGCCGGCCATCAAGGGCGATATGCACATTTCTGAGACCATGGACGACATCGAACGTGGCTACGACGATTGGAAGGCCGGACGCTGGTCGGCCCACCCGTATGTGGACATGCTGATGCCCTCCATCATTGACCCCACGATGGCGCCTGAAGGCAAGCACTACATGTCGGTGTTTGTGCAATACGCGCCGTACAAACTGGCCAGTGGCGAATGGAACGACGAAAGCCGCAAGGCCTTCGGCGACACCGTCATCAACGCGATTGCAGAACACAGCCCCAATTTCAAGAGCCTGATCCGGCATGCAGAAATCCGCACACCGTGGGACATTGAAAACGAAGTCGGCCTGACCGAGGGCAATATCTTCCAGGGGGAGTTGACCATGGACCAGTTGCTCTTCAACCGGCCTGTGCCCGGCTATGCGCAATACCGCTCGCCCATCAAAGGCCTGTATCTGTGCGGTTCCAGCACGCATCCGGGAGGCGGCGTGATGGGAGCGCCCGGCGCCAATGCGGCCCGCACCGTGCTGGGTGACCTGGGCAGAAAGGTGGCAGCATGAGCGCGCCGTTTGATTGCATCGTCATCGGTGCCGGCCACAACGGGCTGATCTGTGCACTGGAGCTTGCGCGTGGCGGACGCCGCGTGCTGGTGGTGGAGTCTGCTGCCCACGTCGGCGGTGCCGCCATCACACGCAGCTTTGCACCGGGCTTCAAGGTATCGGCCTGCGCCCACCTGCTGCACGCCTTGCCGCAAGCCGTGTTGCAGGACTATGCGCTGGAGAGCCACGGCCTGAAGTTTGCTGCGCGGGCCATGCCGACCCATGCCATCAGTGCCACCGGCACGGCGCTGCGCATCGGTACCCAGGAGCTCTGCGGGGCCGGTGTAACGCCAGCCGACAAGGCACAGTTCCCAGATTTCCGCCAACGCTTGATGCGTTACGCCGGGGTTTTCCACTCGGTGCTGGGCATGACACCACCGCGCCTTTCGCTGACCCGCTGGTCCGAACGATTCGAGCTGTTGCGCCTGGGCTTGCGGATTCGCCTGCTCGGCAAAAAGCAGATGCGTGAGTTGCTCCGCATTGGAGGCATGAACGCCTACGACCTGCTGGACGACAACTTTGAGGGCGACATGCTCAAGGGCGCACTGGCCTTTGACGCAACACTGGGCGCTGAATACGGCCCGCGCTCGCCCGGTACCGTGCTGACCTGGTTGTACCGGCTGGCCGGTGAGCACGCCTCTGGCACGCAGGGTCTGGCGCAACCCGCTGGAGGCATGGGCGCCTTTTCCGATGCCTTGGCCACCGCCTGTAAAAAAGCCGGGGTTGAGATACGCCTTGGCGCGCCGGTGCAGCGCATTCTGGTCGCCAATGACCATGCCAGCGGCGTGCGTTTGGTCAGTGGCGAAGAGATCGCCGCAACGACCATCATTTCGAGCGCCGACCTTCGCAGCACCTTTTTCAAACTGCTGGGCACCGAGCATCTGGACACCGGCTTTGTGCGGCGGGTGGATCACTTCCGCTCGCGCGGTCTGGTGGCCAAGTTGCACCTGGCCCTGCGCGCGCAACCGACATTCAAAGGCGTCGACGAAGCCGCCCTGCGCGGGCGCTTGCTGATCAGCCCCAGCATGGACTACCTGGAGCTGGCCTTCAATCCGTCCAAATACCGCGAAGTTCCAAGCCATCCGGCGATGGAAGTTACCCTGCCCTCGCTCAACGACAACACCCTGGCACCACCAGGCCAGCACGTGCTGTCGGCCTTGGTCCAGTTTGTGCCGTATGACCTGGGGCCCAATCCGGCTGCAGCCCGCGCAGCCCTGCTGGAAAACGTACTCGCCACACTGGAACAACATGCCCCCGGGTTGCGTGAACTCATCGTCGCCACGGAGTTGCTGACGCCATTCGATCTGGAGCAGGAATTCGGCTTGGCCGGTGGCCACTGGCACCAGGGTGCGCTCAGTTTTGACCAGTTCTTTGTGAACCGCCCGGTCCCCCAAAGCCAGCAGTACCAAAGCCCCTTGCCGGGTCTGTTTATGTGCGGTGCCGTCTGCCATCCGGGTGGCAGTGTGATGGGGTTTGCGGGACGCAACGCTGCGCGCGCCGTGCTGGCGCAGGGAGTCTGAAATGCGATTCGAGAAAATACAACAGGCATCTCTGGCGCACTATCGCCGCCCCTTGCTGCAGACACCCTTTTTTGAGGCCAGCAAACCCTGGATTCAAAACGACACCTTCATTGCCTGGGCGGGCTACAGCACGCCCGACGTCTACTCCTACACCGAGCACGAATACTTCTCCATTCGCAACACCTGCTCGGTGTTTGACCTGACGCCGATGATCAAGTACCGCATTGCCGGACCGGATGCCGAGCGCTACCTGAACCGGGTCGTCACCTGCGACCTGCGCAAACTCAAAGTGAACCGGGTCATCTACACACTCTGGTGCAACGACGAGGGCCATGTCATTGATGACGGCACCGTTTTCCGCTTCGGCCCACAGGAATTCCGGGTCTGCAGCGCCGAGCGGCAACTCGACTGGTTTCTGGACTGCGCCATTGGCTTTGACGTGGAGATTTCTGAGGTCACAGCAGATATTGCGGCCTTGGCTGTGCAGGGCCCCACTTCCTTTGCGGTGTTGACTGCTGCCGGATTTCAGGGCCTGGAAACACTGACCGCCATGGGCATCTCGCACCACCCATGGCAGGGCTTTGACGTGGTCATTTCGCGCACCGGGTTTACCGGTGATCTCGGTTACGAAGTCTGGATCGCACCCGAAGGTGCCGCCACCCTGTGGAACCGGGTCATGGAGGCAGGTCACATTCGTGGCATCGCCCCGATTGGCTACCAGGCTCTGGAGATGGCGCGCATTGAGGCCGGTTTCATCCTGCCGCATGTGGACTTCATTTCCTGCAACCACACCATCCGCCTGGGCCGTGAGAGTTCACCCTGGGAATTGAATCTGGACTGGACCGTGGCGCTTGAAAAAGGCCACTTCAACGGCAGGCGCGCACTCATCGCCGAGAAGGCGCGCGGCATCCGGCGCAAGCTGGTCGGGCTGGAGTTGGATGGCAATAAACCCGCCCACGGCTCACTGGTCTATGCGGATAAGGAGAACACCAAGCAGGTCGGTGAAATTACTGCCGCACTGTGGTCCCCGACCCTCAAACGCAACATCGCCATCGCCAAGATCGATGCGCCCTATTACGACAGCACCGCGTCACTTTGGGTCGACCTGTACCTCAACCGCGAGCTGCAATGGGAACGTCGCAATGTGCGCAGCTGGATCGTGGAGCGGCCGTTTTACTTTCCGGCACGCCGCCGCGCAACACCGCCACCTTTGCGCTGAAGACAAAAAACTATACGTATGGCGAACCACCAACCCGTCACCTTCCAAAACCCACCTGCCGCAGGGGACGCGGCCGTGCGCGCGGCGCTTGCCACCTGCAAGCCAGGCTATGCGCTGCCCCGTGCCTTCTACACGGACGCCGCACTGTTTGCCTATGACATACGCCACTTCGTCATGGCGCACTGGCATTGCGTGGGGCACGTCAGCATGGCCCCCAACCCGGGCGACTACTTCACGGCGGAAATCGCCGGGGAATCCTTCATCATTTCCCGGGATGAGGACCGCACCCTGCATGCATTGTTGAATGTGTGCCGCCACCGTGGCTCGCGCGTCTGCACGGAAGCGCAGGGCCATTCGGCCAATGGAAAGTTGGTCTGCCCCTACCACGCCTGGACCTACGATTGCAGTGGGGCGCTGCTGAGCGCGCGCGTGATGCCGGACGACTTTCAGCGCGACCTCCTGCACCTCAAAAAAGCACGCCTGCATGTTGAGGAAGGCATGATTTTCATCACCCTGGCCAAAGAGCCACTGGGGTTGGACCATGTGAGGGAAGCCTTCACCGCTTCGGCCAAAGTGTATGGCTGGGCCCACGCCAAGGTCATTGCGCGCAAGACCTACCAGATTCAAGCCAACTGGAAACTGGTCGAAGAAAATTATCAGGAGTGCTACCACTGCGGACCAGCGCACCAGGAATACTCCAAGCGCCACACCTATGCGCGCCCGCAGGCCCAGCGCGAGGCACCGGACGAGGCCATGCGTGCGCGTGACCGTGCCCTCGGAATCGGTTTGCAGGACCTGGACTTTTACTTCAGCAACGCCCACCCCGGGCAAGAAAGTGCCGACAGTATTCGCTCGGCCATGGCCGGGAATTTCGTCAGCGGAAGCCGCAATGGCGCGGGCGTGGCCCCACTGATGGGCGACTTCAAGGGCAAAGACTACGACGGCGGTTTTTCCTTCATCGACGTAGGCCCCACCTCGAACTTTGTGGCCTATCCGGACTATGCCCTGCATTACCGCACCATCCCGATCAGTGCGGATCGGACCGCTTTCGAGTTAATCTGGCTGGTGGATCAGGATGCCGTGGAAGGCGTGGATTACCAGGTGGATGAGGTCACCTGGCTATGGGATTACACCAGCCAGGAGGACAAGCGCATCATCGAGCTCAACCAGTTGGGCGTGAACTCTGCCTTCTTTGAGCCCGGACCCTACAGCCCGATGGAAATCTATGCGCAGCAATACAGCGAGTGGTACCTCGCCGCCTTGCGCCATGCGGTGGAATAGGCGGCAGTCAGTGCAAAAATAGCGCGATAACAGCTCCAAGAGATTCCATCCATGGCAACCCGAACCACCCGCACAAAAGTCGCCGTCCCAGCCACCGTCGCAGAGGCGCCCACGCGCAGCCGCGAGCAGCCCGAGGTGCGCCGCCGCCTGCTGATTGAGGCCACCACGCGTTCGATTGCCAAGTACGGGTACGACGGCACCACCATCGAACGGATTTGTGCCGAAGGCGGCGTCTCGCGCGGTCTGATCAACCACCATTTCGGCTCCAAAGATGAACTCATCCTGCAGTCTTACCAAACGCTGTGCGATGCCTGGACCACGCACACGCTGGACGGCATGCTGGAAACACAAGACCCCGCGGCAGCGCTGAAGTCCTGCATCGAAAAGAACTTTGACCCCAAGATATTCAACACCGACAACCTGCGCATCTGGCTCGGGTTCTGGAGCGTGATTCCCAAATCCCCCAAGCTCAAGAAACTCGACCGGGCGCTCTACAAAGCAGACTTGAAGATTTATCAGGACGTGTTTGAGCGACTGGCGCAACAACACCGCATCGCGCTGGATAGCCAGCGCCAATCGATTGGCCTGATGGCGTTGATTGCCGGTCTGTGGTTGCAGGCGGCACTGGACCCGAGTTCGTTCAGCCTGAGTGAAGCCAAAGCCATTTGCCTGGAATCTGTGGACCATTTAATCCGTTGAGAGGAGTGCCCGCATGCTGGATACCACCCTGCCACCCCACCAAGCGCCGCGCACGCTGCCGGCCTGGACGTATCGCAACGCGGAACTCAACGAGCTGGAATACGAGACCCTGTTTCGCACCTCGTGGCAGTTTGCATGCCATGTCAACGACGTCAGAAATCCACGGGATTTCATGACCCTGGATCTGGTGCGCGACTCGGTGATCGTATTGCGTGGTGAAGACGGCGAGCTTCGCGCATTCATCAACGCCTGCCGGCACCGCGGTGCCAAGGTACTGGACGGGCATGGTCAGTGCAAGGCACGTCTCACCTGCCCGTACCACGGCTGGAGCTACCACTTGAATGGCGCGCTGGCGGGCCGACCGGCGGAGGCAACATTCAGTGGTGCCGACAAGTCCACGCTGGGCCTGCGCGCGGTGGACCTTGAAGTGATTTGTGGTCTGGTGTTTGTGCGCATTGTTCCGGGCGGCGTCAGCCTGAAGGAAATGTGGAAGGACTATATCCACCTCATAGAACCTTACCGCCTGGAAGAAATGGTGCCGCTGTCTGAACCCTGGATTGACCATTGGAACTGCAACTGGAAAGTCGGGGTGGACAACAACCTCGAGAACTACCATGTGCCTATCGGCCACCCGGGCTACAACCGCATGCTGGACAGCGACATCACCGGCTTTATCAACGTCCATGGCGTAGCCGGAAGCAAGAGCATCTTGCGTCCCGAGCTTTCCAGCAACTGGGCTGAACGCATGTACCAAACCATGGCGCCGCGTCTGAACAGCGACCTGCCACCCGAGGTGCATAACGCCTGGATGTTTTTCACCATGCCGCCCAATATCGGTCTGGACATCTATGGCGATAGCATGGATATTTTCCAATTCCTGCCCGGCACGGCGGACACGTGCACCGTGCGTTACCCGATCTACGTGCGCCCCGACGCACGGCGCGAAATGAAGGTGCTGCGTTACCTCAACGCCCGCATCAACCGGCAGGTCAGCGCCGAAGACAAAATGCTGTGCGAACGCGTGCAGAGCGGACTCACCTCCTACGGCTTTGAATTTGGCCCACTGTCTTCCTACGAGCACTGCATCCACGACCTGCACAACCGCGTGCGGGCGGCCTGTCCGGTGACCCAACTGGCGTCTGCCCCGACCAGCGGCACGCTGCGCCAGCGCAACGAAGAAATGCGGGCCGCACAAGTCTGAAGCTTCAACCACAAACCAAATAAAGGTGCCAATCGGCATAGGGGGCAGCCATTATTGACTGCGCCCCTGCCACACCACCCGGCATGCGGGTCCGCACCGGGCGGTTCGGGAGTTTGAGGTCATGAGAGTCTGGGTAGTCCCAAGTTATCGA
>CAIQEX010000004.1 GCA_903870955.1 uncultured beta proteobacterium | reverse complement strand
GGTGATGGTCAGGCTTTGCTGGAGGCTGGTGCAAGTGTTGTGTTCGGCGACATGGCGAAACTGCCGGGGCTGCTGGGCTAAAGATGGCAGTAAATAGGGGCGTCATGCCTTCTTTGGCGACTTACTGACCTTGATAGTCTTGACAGTCTTTGAATCAACGGGCGCAAGGTAGTTAGAACCTGTCACAACCGACTTGCCGGTATGGTTCTCCAACTGTTGGCGGGCCTGAGCGGCGATGCCGCCACCGCTTTGGGCCGCGGTCTTGTTTTCGGTCATGCCAGTGGCATCTACGCTCTCTGCAATCTGGCGCGTCGACAACTCGGCCAGGGCGGTAAAGATCAGCTCCGCCTCGCTCATGTGGTCGCGCAGGTTGTGGCTGGTCAGTCCCTTCAGGTCTTTGTGCTCCGCTACAGTCACCCCAGTCCATTCTTGGTGAATGATGTTGGTGAGGATGGCAAACTCGCTGCCCTTTTTGATGTTGTGATCACTCCAGTAATCGGTGAGCTTGTTGCGCGTCTCCTGCCCGGTCATGCGCTGTTGTATCCATTTTTCACTGCGCCCATGCTGCTGCCAGGTTTGGCGGGCACGGTTAAGTGACAAGGCCGGGTCGGACATCTCCTGCATGCGCTCGTAGCCAACCTTGGCTAGCCAGAGCTTGATGGGCTCGGCTTTGGGGCTGGGAATGGATTGCACGATGCGAAGTAGACCTTCGGCGGTTGCCACGTCAGTGAGTCGTTGTTTGCCGTCAGCGGCCGGCAATTTCAACTGTCGACAAAATGTCGACAGTTCAGCGCCGTCTTCAAACTTGACGCGAAGCTTCATCTTGAACCAGTAATCGCGTGCGTTTTCGCTGTCCGTCAGCACCTGCACCACATCAATCACCGAAAACCACCAAGTTTCCGTGTCTTCGTCATACACGCGGCGGATGGATTGGCCGTCGAATTCGTTGGGCAGGATTTTCATGTGATGTTCCGATCGCTTGTTGTAGCTGTTTTTGGGATCTGGCGGGAAAGCATACTCCACTTGGAATCCATCGGTGGCGCTAAAACCTGGAGCCGTGCATCTTCAGCCAAAATCCAAGCTTGTGTCTGCCGGTGTCTGAGCTCGGTTCCTCGCTGCGCTTGAATTGCCGGACCGATCGAACTGAAGCGCACTCACCTTACAAGAAAGGCATCACCCATGAAAGCTGCATGCATCACCGGTCACGGTGGCAACGAAGTCGTCTCGGTGCGGGACTGCGCACGCCCTGTGCGCCAGGCGGGTGAGGTGCTGATTCGGGTGCATGCCGCCACGCTGAATCAGGTCGACCTCTACATGCGCAACAGCGGTGCGGGCATCACCCACCAACTGCCGCAGATCATGGGGCTGGATGGTGCGGGCGTGGTGGAGGAGGTGGATGCGAATGAAGGCGCGTTGGTTGTCGGGCAGCGTGTGGTGGTCTTTCCGGGTGTGGGCTGCGGGCGCTGCGAGTTTTGCCAGCGCGGCGAAGGTGTCCTGTGCCTGAAGGTGCAATACCTGGGCGAGCACCGCGACGGTACCTTTGCCGAGTGGATTAGCGTGCCCACCAGCAACGTGTTTCCCATGCCACCGGGCTTGTCTTTTGTGCAGGCGGCGGCCCTCGGAGTCAACCACCTCACCGCGTGGCGCATGCTGTTCACCAAGGCACAGGTCAAGCCTTGGGAGACCGTGCTGGTGTTCGGTATTGGCGGTGGCGTCTCGCTGGCGGCTATGCAACTGGCCAAGGCTGCGGGCGCACAGGTCATCGTCACCTCGCGCGATGACGCCAAGTTGCAGCGCGCGTTGCAAATGGGTGCCGACCATGGCATCAACAGCAGCACGCAGGATGTGGCCAAAGCGGTGCTGGCCTTCACCGGTGGCCGTGGTGTCGATGTGGTGATTGAAAACGTCGGCGCAGCGGTCTGGTCTGCCGCCATGAAGTCACTGGTGCGCGGCGGCCGCCTGGTCACTTGTGGTGCGACAACGGGTGACCAGCCACCGGCGGACTTGCGCCGGATTTTCATCCGGCAATTGCAAATTTTGGGTTCAACCCTTGGCGATACCTCGGAGTTTCGTGATCTGCTGGTGTTCGTGGAGCGCCACGGCATCACGCCGGTGATCGATTGCGAGTTTCCTCTGGACCGCATTCATGAGGCGCTAAATCATTTGGAATCGGGTCAGCAGTTTGGCAAGGTGGGTTTGCGAATTGCGTAAGTCAGGCCTGCGCGCCGGCACATAACCGGTTACCCAAATTGAAGGGCTACTTGCCACGCCGCATCGCATCCGGTGTCTGTCCGGTCCAGTTTTTGAAGGCGCGTAAGAAACTCTTCTCGCTCTGAAAGCCCACGGCCTCGGCAATCTGCTTCAGCGGCTTTTTGCTGCGGTGGAGCAGGTCCAATGCCAGATCGCGCCGCACCGCGTCTTTGAGTTGTTGCAGGCTGCTGCCTTCGTCTTTGAGTTGGCGGTGCAGGGTGCGGGTGGACAGGTTCAGGCGATCAGCCAGTGCATCGGCATTGCGGGAATGTTGCGGAAACTGCGTCAACGTCTGGCGCACCTTTTCCACCAGCAGGCGGTCACGCCGGTAGGGGCGCACGGTCAGCAGCAGGGCGCGCTCCAGCATGCGTTGCAGGGCAGCCTCGTCGCGCCGCACCGGCAGCGTCAGATACAGCGCATCAAATTGCAGGCTGTTGGTCTCGGCCTCAAAGCGCACCGGCCCATCAAACAGCACCTCATAGCTGCCTTTGTGGGACGGCGCTGCATAGCGCAGGGTGGTGTGCTGAAGGCCGATGCGTGAGTCGCTCAGCCAGCAGGCCACACCGAGCGCATTGCGCAGCACAGAGACGATACAGAACTCGCGCAGTGCGCCCAGGTCGGCCTGCTCGGTCAGGCTTAAAGTGGCAACGCCGTCTTGCTCATTCACGCTGAGTTGGATGCTGCCGGTCAGCAGGTTGTGGTGGCGGCACCAGCGCTTCAGCGCCACGCCCAGCGTGGGTGCGGTGAGCGAGGCGCGCACCAGCATGCCGTAGCTGCCCCAGGGCAGGCGGCGCTCGAACCAACCCAGGGCCTCGTCGTCCAACTCGCGCATGGCGATTCCGGACGCCAGCTCAAATTGCAGGGCCGTGATGCGGCTTGTGGGCTTTTTCAGAATAGCTGGCGCAATTTGTGCCTGTTCCAGCATGGTGTTGGGGCTGAGGCCGCGTTGCGTGTAGGCCAGCAATATCGCATGCACAAAGGCCACGGGCGTCTCGGCGCGGCCTGGGTTGAGGCTGGGCAAGGCGGTCGGGTGAACACGGGGCGTGGCTTGCATAGTGCATTCATTGTGGCAGGATTTGCAACCGCACTGGCGCCCTTTTTGACGGACGTAGGCCTATGCTCTGGCACCGCTTCCCGCATTTGAAAGACTGCCCATGCCCGCCTTGGAATCCAAACTCAATCCCCGTTCGGCCGACTTCCTCGCCAACGCCGACGCCATGCGTGTCATCGTGGCCGACCTGAATGCCCAGATCGACAAGGTGGCGATGGGGGGTGGCGAGGCGGCCCGCGCCAAGCACACCGCACGCGGCAAACTGCTGCCGCGCGACCGGGTGGCCATGCTGCTCGACCCCGGCACACCGTTTCTGGAACTCGCGCCACTGGCCGCGCTGGGCCTGTATCCGGACCGCGATGGCACAGACAGCGCACCCGGCGCCGGTCTGATCGTAGGCATCGGCCGCATCAGCGGCGTCGACTGCATGGTTGTCTGCAACGACGCCACCGTGAAGGGCGGCACCTACTACCCCATGACGGTGAAAAAGCATTTGCGCGCGCAGGAAGTGGCGGCGCAAAACAACCTGGTCTGCGTGTATTTGGTCGACTCGGGCGGCGCCAATCTGCCGAACCAGGACGAGGTTTTTCCGGACCGTGACCACTTTGGCCGCATCTTTTTCAACCAGGCCAACATGAGCGCCCAGGGCATCTCGCAAATCGCGGTGGTGATGGGCAGTTGCACGGCGGGTGGCGCCTATGTGCCGGCCATGAGCGACGAAACCATCATCGTAAAAAACCAGGGCACGATTTTTCTGGGTGGCCCGCCGCTGGTGAAGGCCGCCACCGGCGAAGTCGTGAGCGCCGAAGACCTGGGCGGTGGCGATGTGCACACGCGACTATCCGGCGTGGCCGACCATCTGGCGCAAAACGATTTGCACGCGTTGTCGCTGGCACGTGAGGCCATTGCCAACCTGAATAAAAACAAGGCCCCGGCACTGAGCACGCAAGCGCCCGTGCCGCCGAAGTACGCTGCCGAAGAGTTGTATGGCGTCATCCCCACCGACACGCGCAAACCCTTTGACGTGCGCGAGATCATCGCCCG
>CAIQEX010000003.1 GCA_903870955.1 uncultured beta proteobacterium | reverse complement strand
CGGCATTCCGAGCCCGGCCAGGGCCGTGCGCAGTTCCGCCAGGCAGCCCAGCGCAAAGTCGACATGACTGGCAGCGCATTCCGGGCTTTGCAACCATTCGGGTTCGATAACGAAGAGGCACAGGGCATCGCCGGACGTTTGCGCAGCCGCCAGTGCAGCATGGTCGTGGATGCGCAAGTCGCGCTTGAACCAGACCAGGGCTCGTTGCTGGGACTGGCGCATCAAGGCAATTACGGTGTAGGCGTTACCTGGCCGCGCAACTCACCGCCCGGGTTGGCGGCGGTATGCAGGTTGACGTACCACTTACCCGCCGCCAGGTCCTCTATTTGGGCAGCAGTCAGCGTGGCTGAGCCCTTGACGGGACTTTCCACACTTCCCGTAAATCCGAGCGCCACGCCGGCGTTGGCGCCAGCCACCGCAGGGCCATGGAAGTGCCCGGCCTTCACGGGACCGGTCAGGCCCGCGTAGGTCACGGTCCAACTGAGCACGCTGGTCTGTTTGTCCAGGCTGGCTTCCAGGGTGCCGGAGCCCGGGCTCGCATTGGCAGGCACCTCATTGGCACCGGACAGTTTGGCTCCAAAGGCCGCGCTGTCGGCGGCCAGCGCCGTGCCACAGATGCCCAATCCCATGGCAGCGGCCATCACACCAAGAGACAAAAAAGTTCGGGTTTTCATACGCAGTTTCTTTCAGGTTAAAAAATGGGGTCAAAGGCCTAAAGCCTGGCCGCGCCTGCGACGCAGCTGGCACTGGCGATGCATGTCAAGGCCAGCCGCATGGGCAACCAGCCCTGCGCTTGAAAACGGGGGTACACCACCCGGTCCACCGCGAAGCATGCCCAAAGCACGGCGGCAATCAGCAGCAGGCCGGCAGGCGGGCTCAGCATCAACGCCACCCATGCAAGCAGGCTGGGCGTTACGCCCCAGCCCAGCAAAGCCAGCGATTGCTTTGGCGCGTCGCGCATGACCAGTCCCCAATGGATCGCGCCCAGGAAGCTGGCGATGACCGCGCCATAGCCCGCGAGCGCAAGCCCGGCGAAAGCGCGCTGTCCAGGCTCTGCCACCCACGTGCCCAGGGTCAGCAGGACAAAGGGGAGCAAACCGGCATACCCCAGTCGTTGCGCCCACACGGAGGGCACTGCAGCGTGAGGCGCAGTCATTCGGAATCTGCTTGCTGTTCTAACGCCGCCGACGTTGAAGCCGGCGTGATTTCAGCCGGGCTCTGGGCAGGACGGCACATGGACTGCCCGTTCCACTGCTGTCCACACCAGCAAAGTCCCTGCGCATCCACGATGCAGGTGCCAGTACCGCAGCAACGTTCATCTTCTTCTTGCATTGGAAAACTCAATAAGGTTGGTCGGGGTAAGGTTGGTCGGAGTGTCAGAGCGAGCCGGACAAGCAAAGTTGTCCGGCCACTTCAGTACCTGGCAAATTCTCTCTGAATCAGCGTTTCAACCGCAGTTGAAGGGCATTGAACCAGCCGCGAACGCGGGACGCACCGCTCGGCCTGTTCTGACTTGCCACTTACCCCAGATGTTTTCCTGCCTCGCGCCGCGTCAGGCCGGACAGGGCTTCTGCATGCTTTGACAAAATGGCCCGCACCACCTCGGGTCGGGTGCGGGCGTAGTCGCGAAGCGCCCAGCCGATGGACTTGCGGATAAAGAACTCGGTTTCCGGGGCCAAGGCCAAGGCGTAGTGAAGCAACCGCGTTTCGTCGGTCTGCGCCTTCCAGCCCAGTTGGTGCAGCATGGCGACGCGGCGTATCCACACGTTGGCATCCCGCAGGCACACATCCATGCTGCGTTGTACGTCGCCTTGATCCGTCCGCGCCCGCAGCAGGATGTCGCCCACCACACCCGCCAGTCCATCGACCGTGTCCCACCATGCGTGGTGCTGCACCAGTTGCAGCAGGCGGGGCAGGCTATCCATACCAAGCTGGCGCTGGTGTTTGGCCAGCAGGTCAACCGCCGCATACTGGAATTCCCGCTCTGGCAGTTCCCACAGTGCTTCGGCCAACGACAACAGATCTGAGGCGCTCCAGGTTTTTAGTTGCGGCAAGCCGCGCAAGGCCTGGCGGCGTGGGGTGGCGCGGATGCCCAGGAACGCAAATTGGTCGAGCATGTAGGCGCGCATGGGCACGGCTTGCGCCGCATCTGCCAGCGGGCGCAGGGCAGACTCGATTTGCGACCGCTGTTCGGCGACGACGTGATTTGTCATGGGGTGCGCGATTGGGCAACGAGGGGTGGCATCATTCGGCGCTTTTTGTGTCGCTTTTTGTGTCGCTTTTTTCGGCGTCTAGCGCGGCCAGGATGTCGGCGGCGTGCGAGGGGCGAACCAGGCGCGCCACTTCCTGGCCGTCACGCAGCAGCACCAGCGTGGGCCAGCGCTTGACGCTGTAACTACGCCCGAGCTTGCGACCCGGCCCGTCTTCCACCTTGATGTGCTGCCACTGCGCTAGTTGCGACAGTGCCTCGCCAATTGCCGCCTGGGCGGCACGGCAATAGCCACACCAGTCCGTGCCAAATTCAAGCAAGGTCAGGCCCGCACGGGCATCCACTTCGTCGCGGGTCGGGGCCTGAGTTTCTGAAAGGTAGGGATAGGGCAAGCGCATGGCCGGATTGTGGCGCAGGTCGATGTTCGATGCAGGAATGTGCCCGCCTTGCGGATTCGCAAGCCGGGTGCCGGGTGTTCATGTTCTCCTGCAGAACTCGGGCACCCGCCTGCAACCCAAGAAAAGTGACTATGAGCACTCCGTTTTTCAATCTGGACAATGCGCGGATGGACCGTTTCGTGCGACTCGATCCGGCACTCGGTCAGCTTGTCGCACCGCTCAAGAAGGGCATGCAAAGTTGGCAGACCCTTCCCCTGCGAAAGCGAAAAGGTGTGACCAAGGTAAAGACCTACACACTGGGCACGGTCACGTTGGAGCGCACGGCGGATCACGTGGTTTTCAAAGTCGGCAGCAGCACCTGCTGGTCCATCGACCCTAGCCATTTCACGGGTAATCCCAAGCTGACGCTGCAGGTCGGTCCGGCCATGGACCGCTTCAAGCTGAACCTGCGTGAAGCGATGTTCCCCGGCACCGAAGTGCCGGCCGACTTTACGGCGCTGATCTACGTGGCGGAAGGG
>CAIQEX010000002.1 GCA_903870955.1 uncultured beta proteobacterium | reverse complement strand
GTATCGCCCACCATTACCTCGTCGGCCGGCACATCGACTTCCCCATCCAGCCCCATCAGATGCGCCACTTCTGGCCGCAGCGCATGCAGCGCGCGGATGGCCGAAGTGGTCTGGCGTTTAGCTCCGGCTTCCAGCCATTTGCCCAACAAAACCAAAGTAACCACCAGAGCCGAACCCTCAAAGTACAGATGCACCATGGCACCCGGCTCGGCAGTCAACCAGAGCCAAACCGACAGGGCCCACCCCGCCGTGGTGCCGATGGCCACCAGCAAATCCATATTGCCGCTCAGATTCAGCAGGGCATACCAGCCGGCTTTGTAGAAGCGCGCACCCAGCACAAACTGCACCGGTGTCGCCAGCAGAAATTGCCACAGAGCCGGCAACATCCAATGCAGGCCAAACAGATCGCCCAACATCGGCAGCACCAGCGGGGCCGACAGCACCAGACCCCAGGCAATCGGCGCAAATCCTGCCCAAGGTGAGGCATCGGGCGCATCCGTCAAGGTGTTGGCCGCACGCGGCTCGTACCCGGCATCACGCACGGCACGGCGCAAACGTGCCTCCATGTTGATGGTTGGCGTCGGTTCCGTAGCCCGCTCCACCCCAGTCACAATAAGTTGGACACGCGCCGATTCGGTCGCCAGATTGACGGCGACGCCGGACACACCCGGCACCTTCTTGAGCGCGCGCTCGACCCGCGCGACGCACGACGCGCAGGTCATGCCGCCAATACCAATATCCAGGGTCGATTCGTTATTCATGGCCTTGAGCGTAAAGCTTCCTACTATCGCAAGGTCAAGTGCTTTTGGCAGCACCCGACCCCGATTCAAAAAAGTGCTTGACCTTACTGCCATGGAAAGGTTCAAACTAGGCATTATTCTTAACCCAGTACCTATGGAGAAAATGATGAATCAGACCTTTACTGTGACCGGAATGACCTGTGGCCACTGCGAAAAAGCCGTAACTCGCGCCATTTTGCAAGCCGATCCCCAGGCGCAGGTGCAAATCGACCGTAGCCAGAATCTGGTGCAAATCGCATCCGAGCAAGCACGCGAGACGTTGGCGCACGCGATTGCCGAAGAAGGCTACGCAGTCGCCGCCTAAGCCCGGGAAATCCGCGCCATGAACGCACCTACCTCCCCCGCACTGCGCCAGGTCGAGCGCCTGGTAACCGGCCAACCCACCAGTGATGGTGCTGGAGTCAAACTCACCCGCGTGCTAACGCAGGATCTGCAAAAGCGCCTGGACCCGTTTTTGATGCTGGACAACTTTGCCAGCGACAACCCCGACGACTACGGCGCCGGTTTCCCCAACCACCCGCACCGTGGTTTTGAAACGGTCACCTACATGATTGCCGGACGCATGCGCCACAAGGACAGCGGTGGCCACGAGGGGCTGCTGCAAAACGGCGGTGTGCAGTGGATGACCGCTGGTTTTGGCCTGATCCACAGCGAAATGCCGGAGCAGGAAGAAGGCGTGATGGAAGGCTTTCAGCTATGGCTTAACTTGCCTGGCAAGGACAAGTTGTGCAAACCCTGGTACCGGGACATCCAGAGCGAGAACATTCCGGAAGTCACCACACCGGTAGGCGAGGGTGATGACCCGCGCGGCGGAGTGCTGGTGCGTGTCATCTCAGGTTCCAGCCACGGCGTCGAAGGTGCCATGCACCGGTCCGCTGCCGACTACCCGACGGATCCGCTCTACCTGGACATGCAATTCCCTTCCGGTGGGGCCAGCATCACCCAGCCCGTGCCGCAAGAGCACAACGCCTTTATTTACGTCTACCGTGGCACCGTGCATGTGTTGGATGCGCAGGGCAAGGCGACACCGGTGCCGCGCAACCGCATGGCCATCTTGAAGAATGCCGGTGACGCAGTGATGCTGCAGTCTGATAGCGCGGAGGAGCCCGCCCGCGCCCTGCTGATTGCTGGCAAGCCATTGCATGAGCCGATTGCCCAATACGGACCGTTTGTCATGAACACCCGCGATGAACTGATGACGGCCGTGGAAGATTTCCAAGCCGGGCGCATGGGGTGAATGTTGCCCCCACGCTCGTTCGCTACGCGTAACTCTCTGCCCCCCAAGGGGGCTAACCCGACTTGGGGCGGCCCGGCGTCGGGTTGCTAGCCCCCACGCTCGTTCGCTACGCGTAACTCTCTGCCCCCCAAGGGGGTGAATCCCGCTTGGGGCGGCCCGGCGCGGGATTGCTAGCCCCCACGTTCGCTCATTGCATGTGGCTCTCTGCCCACTCAGGGGGCTAACCCGACTTGGGGC
>CAIQEX010000001.1 GCA_903870955.1 uncultured beta proteobacterium | reverse complement strand
TGCAGAAGAATAAGAAGAATAACAACCGAGATTCACCATGCCCAATGCCTTCAACTTCAATGCCTCTCCCTTTGATTGCCTGACCCAGGCCGAGCAGCGCCTGGTGCGCGACAGTGTCGATGTGGCTTACTTTCCCGAGGGCGCCGCGATTCTGGAAGTGGGCATCGCGCCGACCCACCTGTTCGTCATCATCAAGGGCTATGTGAGCCAGATGGAGGGCTCCGAAGTCATCACCTCCTATGGCCCGGACGATTGTTTTGACGGGCGCGGTCTGGTGGCGGGCAAGGTGAGTAGCCGCTTTGTGGCGGCTGAAGAAGTGGTGGCCTATCAGTTGGCCAAACAGGCGGTGAGCGACCTGATTGCAGCCAACGCAACTTTTGGTGCGCTGCTGTTCTCTGACCTGAGCAACAAACTCAGCGCGCTGTCGGCGCGGCAAAGTCAGCACGAGTTGCAGAGCCTGACCATGTCGCGCGTGGACGAAGCCTTTTTGCGCCAGGCCGTGTTTGTGGATGCCCAGACCAGCATTCTTTCCGTCGTCAAAACTTTCCAGTCCGAGCGCACCTCGAACGTGCTGGTGCGAGACAGCAGCCAGAACCCCGAGCGCTTGGGCATCTTCACCGCCACGGCCGTGCAGCGCGCCATTCTGGATGGCCGCCCGCTCGACCAACTGCCCGTGGGTGACCTGAGCAACTTCAAGCTGATCGAAGTGAAGCCCTCGGACCAGTTGGGTGACGCCATGGCCATCATGCTGCGCAATCGCGTGCACCGGGTGGTCGTGGTGGATGAAGAGCGCAAGATTCATGGCATTCTGGAGGCGCTGGATTTGTTCAGCTTCCTGTCCAACCAGTCGCACCTGATCACCGAAAAGATCGAGGACGCCAAGGACCTGGAGGGCTTAAGCCAGGCCGCCGCGCAGATCACCCGCATGATTGCGCTGCTGCACCGCAGTGGCTCGCGCGTCAACCTGATTGCCAAGCTGGTGCAGCAACTCAACTCGCGCCTGTTTGAGCGCGCCTGGAACCTGATCGCGCCACCCGACCTGGTCAAGAACAGTTGCCTGTTTGTGATGGGCAGCGAAGGCCGGGGCGAACAGTTGCTCAAGACCGACCAGGACAATGGACTGGTGCTGCGCGACGACTACACGCCGCCGGACAACCTGGCCGATATTTGCAACCGCTTCTCGGAAGCACTGGCCAGCTTTGGCTACCCCGAGTGCGCGGGTCACATCATGGTGAACAACCCGGACTGGCGCAACACCGCGACCGGTTTCGCCCAGATGGCCCGCCAGTGGCTCATCATTCCCGATGGCGACAGCCTGATGAAGCTGGCCATCTTCATGGATGCGCATGCGGTCTGTGGCGATGCGCACCTGCTGGATGCGGTGGAACAGAGCCTGAGCAAACTCGCCACCGACAACGACGCCATGCTCAACCGCTTTGCCTCGGCCATCGACGCCTTTGGCAGTGGCACGGGCTGGTGGAACCGGCTGCTGGGTCTGGGCGAAAAGGACAACCGCCTCAACATCAAGAAGGAAGGCATATTCCCCTTGGTGCACGGCGTGCGCAGTATGGCACTGGCCAATCGCGTGGAAGAGACGGGCACAACCGAACGCATCGCCGCACTGGTGACGCAAGAGGCGCTGACGCCCGAGATGGGCGCGGACCTGACCGACAGCCTGTACTTCTTCATGGGCTTGAAGCTCAAGGCCGGTCTGGCCGAACTCGACACCGACCGGCCGGTGACCGGTGCGATAGATGTCGACAAGCTCAGCAGCCTGGACCGCGATTTGCTCAAAGACACGCTGGGGGTGGTCAAGCGCTTCAAGATCCTGCTGCGTTTGCGCTTCCATCTGGAGGCTGCGTGAACGATATCGAGTTCCTGCCCCTGCGTTGGTGGGCGGCGCTTAAGCGCGAGTGGATGATTTACCACCTCGGCCTGCCCGAGTTCCGTTTCATGTTCGAACCGGCACCGCCGAACGAATGGGTCTCATTGGATTGCGAGACCACGGGTCTCAATGTCAGCAAGGACGAAATCATCTCGATTGGCGCGGTACGCATTGTCGGCAACCGCATCATGACCAGCGAGCGCCTTGAGTTGCTGGTCAAGCCGGAGCATGGGGTGTCGGCCGAGAGCGTCAAGATCCACCGCCTGCGCGAGCAGGACGTGGCGCAGGGCCTGTCGATT